>CACZNZ010000058.1 GCA_902782625.1 uncultured Lachnospiraceae bacterium
CATCAGAAACAGTGACTGTATCATGGTTCTGGAGGAAGGCAGAATCATCGAGCGAGGCACACATGAAGAACTACTGGAACAGAAAGGCCGTTATTATCAGCTTCACCATGGAGCAACGGCATAAGAGAGGAGAAAGAAGATGAGTGGAATCGATAAAGAAAAAATTAAACAGGAGTACGGATGCAAATTCTTAAATCTCTATGAATACTCTTATGAGGAGGGCGGCCATTATTACTGGGCCAGCAGGAGACCGAAAGACAGGCTGATCGCCCCTTTAACCCTGGAAGAACACAAGAAGATTCAGGCAGATGCCGTTAGCTGCTTTGTCGTTCTTCAGGTAAAGGGCGAACCAAAAAGGCTGCTGTTAAACTGGGAATACCGTTATCCTGTAGGGCAGTATCTGCTGAGTGTTCCGGCAGGAATCATAGATCCTGAAGATCGTGAAAAAGAAAATGCACTTGAGATCACTGCTGCCAGAGAGCTCTATGAAGAAACCGGTATTCTGATCTCAGAACAGGATGAAGTTCATGTTATTAATCCTTGTGTCTACTCCACACCGGGAATGGCAGATGAGACCAATGCACTGGTCTATATGGCTATTAACCGTGACAGCATGCCGCCTTTAACTCACGGACATACTGTAGGAGCCGAGAAATTTGAGGGATTTAAACTCCTTACCAAAGAAGATGCCGAGGAATGTCTTAAAACCGGCAGAGATGAGAGAGGGATGTTCTATCCGCTTTATACATGGGCAGCACTGATGTTTTTTATGGGTGTATAAAAAAACCAGTATAAAAAGAACAAGAGAGATCGCCGTGGCGGTCTCTCTTGCCTTGTAGGAGTTTTTTGTGTTCACCGTTTGTCTGCAACAGTTTACACGAAAGGAGTTAAATGTATAAAGAAATTCTTGCAAGCATTATTGACTGGCACAACAGTAGGATGCTGCATCACATCCATACTGCCAATAGGTCGATTCTTCGGCAAATTCCGTGATCTTGACCTTGCCTGAAGTCTTGGAAGCATGGACGACTTTCCCGTTGCCCAGATAGATGCCGGTATGATTATCATCTTTTTCTATATGATAAACGATATCTCCGGCATGTACTTCCGAAAGACTTTTGATCGGATATAGGTAGGACTGCATTGTTTGGGTCTGGAGTCTGGTGTTGTCTCCGATATAAACCCCACCAGAAGCTTCTTCGAAAGAATCTCTTACAAGACTCGAACAATCCGCAAATCCTTTTTCATTTCTTTTTTCCTGACTATAAGCATCTCCAAGCCTTGATTCGGCATAGGAGATTGCTTCATTTCGAAGTTCATCCGTCTTGGTATCTGCAGAAGTGTTTTCAGCAGAAGAGTCTTCTTCGACTGTTACGGTAACGGATGGATCTTCTTCTGACAGATATTCCCCATATATATATCCCGTATGATCTTCTGTCTGCACCTTGACCCAGTTTCCGGATCTTTCAAGAACCGTAACCAGAGTCCCCGCACTGACTGCAGTACAAATTCGGGAGGTAGAATCAGCCTCTGCGCGAATATTGACGCCATCTGTGGTAAATAGCTGTCCCTCTTCTGCCGAGACAGCCGGTGCAGTTAATGTGATCAGACCTGCCGCGATAACAGATGCTGTTAGTTTCATATAAAACAGAAGATCATGATGGCGTTTTCGGGTTTCCGGTTTTTTGAACAGGCTCATCAGCCATCCACCTCCTGAAATTGTCCTGTATGGTTGTACTATAGCACAAAAAAAGAAAAAAATCTAGTGTATTTTATCAAATAACATAAATTTTTTTCTTTATATCTTTTTTTACGAGTTTATTTTCTGTTCACTTCCTGAATAAGTATAATTAACAAAAAAAACCGTAATTTCTTTTGTTTGTAACAATAAAACCTATTTACAAAGAATACAATTTCATATAATATAGTTTTATATTACGAATAATGATATAGGAGGTTATTTATGGAACAATTACATTACATTGCGCCTGTTATAGGTGTTTGTGCATTGCTGTTTGCATTTTACCTGATTAACAAGGTGTCAAAACAGGACGCAGGAACTGACAGAATGAAAGAGATCGCAGCCTTTATTCACGAAGGTGCGCAGGCTTTCCTTGTGTCGGAATATAAGATCCTCGTCATTTTCGTTGCCGTATTATTTGTATTGATCGGTTTCGGAATCGGGAACTGGATTACAGCGGTCTGCTTCCTTGTCGGAGCTCTATTCTCTACACTCGCCGGATATATCGGTATGAATATAGCAACGAAGGCTAATGTTCGAACAGCGGCCGCAGCAAAAGATCACGGCATGAACAAGGCACTTTCCATTGCTTTCTCCGGCGGAGCTGTTATGGGAATGTGTGTTGTCGGATTTGGTCTTTTTGGCGCCAGTGTCATTTACATTTTAACAGGGAATCCGGACGTACTTTCCGGTTTCTCACTTGGAGCATCTTCCATCGCGCTGTTTGCCCGTGTAGGCGGAGGTATCTACACCAAGGCAGCCGATGTCGGAGCCGATCTGGTTGGTAAGGTAGAAGCCGGCATCCCTGAGGACGATCCACGTAACCCGGCGGTTATCGCAGATAACGTAGGTGATAACGTTGGTGACGTTGCCGGAATGGGAGCCGATCTGTTTGAGTCTTATGTAGGATCTATTGTTTCTGCCATCACTCTTGGTGTTGCTGTAAAAGGAACCATGACAGGTGCAGGACCACTTTTCCCGTTGATTATTGCCGGCATGGGTATCCTTGCGTCTATTATCGGATGTTTCTTTGTCAGAGGTGATGAAAATTCCAGCCCTCATAAAGCATTGAAATATGGAAGTTATTCTTCGGCAATCATTGTTGCTGTCGGATCTCTTGCTTTAAGTAACCTGTATTTCGGAAGCCTGAACCAGGGAATCGCCATCGTATTCGGTCTTGTTGTCGGACTGATCATTGGTGTGGTCACTGAGATCTATACTTCCGGAGACTATCGATTTGTCAAAAAGATTGCCCAGCAGTCCGAAACAGGTCCTGCTACAACGGTTATCAGCGGTATTGCTGTAGGTATGCAGTCTACGGCTGTTCCAATCCTTCTGATCGCAATCGGAATCATCGGCGCTTTTTCATTTGCAGGACTTTACGGTATCGCCCTTGCTGCAGTCGGTATGCTTTCTACTACCGGTATCACGGTTGCTGTTGATGCATACGGACCTATCGCCGATAATGCCGGCGGTATCGCAGAGATGAGCGGACTTCCTCATAAAGTAAGAAAGATCACTGATAAACTTGATGCTGTCGGAAATACGACTGCGGCGATGGGTAAAGGATTCGCGATCGGGTCTGCAGCGCTTACCGCACTGGCTCTGTTTGTATCCTATGCGCAGGCTGTAAAGCTGAACAATCTTCAGCTTCTTGATTATAAGGTTATCGTCGGTCTGTTTATCGGAGGTATGCTTCCGTTCCTTTTCTCCGCATTTACCATGGATTCCGTATCCAAAGCGGCATACAGTATGATTGAAGAGGTCCGCAGACAGTTCCGTACTATCCCTGGAATCCTGGAAGGTACCGGAAAACCGGATTATACATCCTGTGTATCGATTTCCACACATGCAGCGCTTCGTGAGATGCTCGTTCCCGGAGTCATGGCTGTTCTTGCACCGCTCCTGGTTGGACTGATTCTCGGAGCAGAAGCTCTGGGCGGACTTCTGGCTGGATCTTTGGTTACCGGTGTTATGCTTGCCCTGTTCATGTCCAATTCCGGTGGCGCATGGGATAATGCCAAGAAATACATCGAAGAAGGACATCACGGTGGAAAGGGCAGTGAGGCCCATCACGCAGCCGTTGTAGGCGATACGGTAGGTGATCCGTTCAAAGATACCTCAGGGCCTTCTATCAACATTCTGATCAAGCTGATGACTGTCGTTTCTCTCGTATTTGCTCCACTGTTCCTCCAGATGGGCAGTCTTCTGTAATTGACGAAGAAGCATTTGCAAAAATATGCGGGATACGATAAGATAGAAATACACTATGATTGAGATAAAAGGAGTACTATCATGAGCGAAACTTATGCAAATGATTTTGATGTAATCGTGCAGCGTGCCAGAAGCATTAATCAGCCGATTCGTGTTGCCATCGCAGGAGCAGATGTTGAAAACGTCCTGCAGGGTGCTTTCGACGCACAGGCAGATGGATTTGTGGAACCTGTTCTGATCGGTAATTATCAGAAGATAAAGGATTTGATCGACAAACTCGGATACAAAGACCGTAAGTTTGATCTTCAGCCTGTCACCGATGATACCAATGTAGTACAGTATGCGATTGAGATGATTAATGCCGGCAGTGCAGATGCTCTTATGAGAGGTAACACTCAGACAAGAGACTTCCTGATGCCTGTACTGAACAAAGGCAATCATCTGGTGGATGAAGGCCTGATGACACATGTTGTTATGGTGAAGGTCCCGGAATATGAAAAAATTCTTTCCATCTCGGATGCTACAATTCTGGTAGAGCCTTCTATCCAGCAGAGGAAACAGGTTGTAGCCAATATGGTACGTGCACTCCATGTATTTGGTGTGGACAATCCCAATATCGCACTCTTATCCCTGGTGGAGAAGCCGAGTTTCCATATGAGAGATACGGTAGAAGCCCAGACGATCATACGTGATCATATGGATGAGCCTATCGCTGTCTGTAATCTGGTAGGCCCGATTCCTTATGACCTGATCGTCAGCAAGGAAGCAGCCAGACTCAAAGGCTATGACTGTCCATATTGTGGAGAATTCGACGGTATCGTTGTTCCGAATCTTATGGCCGGCAACCTGCTCATCAAGGTTCTGCAGATGAATGCCAGGGCGAACTCCTGTGGTATTATCGTAGGAGCGAAGGTTCCGATTGCCATCACTTCCCGAAGTGATTCCAAGGAACAGGCATACCTTTCTCTGGCAGCATGTGCATCTCTTGCACAGGAAGAGAAATTCAAACAACACAAAAAAAGCAGAAAGAAATAAAAGTGAAGAGAAGGCTGCCTGAGTCCATGGCAGCCTTTTTTATGAATCAGAGGAGAATCTATGCAGGACGAGAAAGACCGTTTCAGTTCCCTTTTGGAAGAACTTCAGGGACTCAACAAAATGATGGAAGACTTTATGAGTACCGAAGGAGAAGGCATGATCATCTGCGAATACTGCCTGGATAATGTGTTTGACGATGACGAGGATATCAGAGAATATACAGATGATCAGGGCAGCATCCATCAGTTTTGCTGTGAGGAGTGCCTGAATTCATGGAAAAGGGAAAGAAGCGGGAACAATTGAAAAATGACTGGATTATACAGGTGAAATAGTTTATAATGTAAAAAAACAAGGAGGGTGCAGGAATGAGAGGATATGAGGCAGCACAGATTTTAAAAGAAAAAGGAATCAGTCTGGAAGATGTGGAAAAAGAGATTGCTTACCGTAAAGAGACAAATGCACTGAGCAACAATCCACAGAACGAAGCATTTAACAATATGAC
>CACZNZ010000059.1 GCA_902782625.1 uncultured Lachnospiraceae bacterium
CCACTGCCCTTCAAATGCCACGGTATTGATCAGAACCATTCTGGCATCATTGCTCAGCTCGCTGATGATCTTGTCGATCATGTTCCGGGACTTGTTGTAGACCCAGGCATTCATGTCCTCGACCGTCTGGGCATTGAAGGGAGCCAGATAGAACTGGGCATCATGATAATTCTTATTGGTCTGGAGGAAATCCTCCCGTACCAGACCTTCCATTTTATCTTCCCGTGCCCAGATGGAATTGGATACATTGTAGATCAGGGCATCCGATGCCATCAGCCGGCGGTTGATCCCTGACAGATACTGGTTATAGTCATCGGCACTGATACCGTTGCAAAGTACATTTTCCATCTCTGTCAAGGTCTGCCCCGCTGCTCCGTTTTCCGTCATAGCCAGAGCTGTGGTTACGGAATCCGGGGAGATCAGCACATTATCCTTTTTACCGGCTGCCCGGTCTGACTCCAGGGCCTTCTTCAGCAGGTCAATGGAAAATCCTGCAAAGCCTTTGATAAAGCTTTCTGTCGGCACTTTTGTCTCCGGAAGAATGGCAGTGAGTCCCGCAGTAAGGTCGCGGGAAGAATCGCTCAATGGTCTGGTTTTTATCTCCCGCTCGGTGGGTTTTGTCGGTTTTGTAGGGGAAGGCCTCCGGGTGGAAGTCGTATTTTTCTTCTTTTTCTTAACGACGATCTTGCATTTCAGCTTTCTCTTGCCGACCTTCGCCTTGATATAACAGGTACCTGCCTTTTTGCCTGCCTTGATGACAGCTGTTTGTTTCCGTTTTCCTTTGGTCTTTTTGACCCTCGCAATCTTACGATTGGTCGTGGTCCACTTCACCTTGCGGGATGCATGACGAACCTTGAGGATCACGGTTTTCCCTTGCTTCATCTTTACTGTTTTCTTTGACAGGGAAGGCTTTACTCCCGCCCGTGCAGTACCAGGTATGATCAGCACAAGCAAGGTGACCAAAAGACAAAAAACAAAAACCAGATACATTTTCTTCGATGGGGCTTTCCTCATAACCATACTCCTTTCTGATCTGCCAAAGCAAGTACAATCAGATTGCTTTCCCTGCAGGACTAATGGATATCAAAGTGGATAAAGTTCTTATTGAAACTTGTAGCTACCATGTGCTTTTTCACCTTTTCTTCCGCTAACAGTCTTTCTACAAAATAGCTTCGGAAGTTGATGATATCACCATCGGCTTCTGTAATATCGAATATTTCACCGCTGTCCCAGATGGACAGGTCGGCACCTTTGCCGTTTAAACGCAGGCAGCATTCGGCGTAGATCCTGGGGAGCTTCTTCTTTTTTTTCAGTTCCTGGTTTTTTTCTTTAATCAGGAGAAGAAGTTCCTCGAGATTCAGTTCTATAAATTTCTGAGAAGTATTATCTATCTTGTTTTTTACTAAAAAGTCATGGACATCATAGACCAGGGCCATAATATCGTGCTCATTTAAAAGGATTGTCCTATGGAACAGGACATCTGCTGAAATCGGAAGAAGATCAGGAAACTGTTCTTTGGGATAATGGGTATAGACGTAGCCAAGCAGGATCAGCGCTGTCAGATAAGGAGCAAGCGCATAACCGAGCATCATCCCTTTTATTCCAAAAGCCATCCCAAGGGGCAGGGACAGGGCAAGAATACAAACCAGTCCGTTTAATATACTTTCCATCGCGGCCAGAATGGGTTTATCGGTATTGATATAATACGAGTTAAAGTTCGCCACCACAGCTAAGCCCGGGCCGGCGATGGCGTAGATTCTTAAGGCAGTGATGCACTCCTCAAGAAGTCTTGGGTCATGAATGTTAAAGGCAAGGGGGATATATGGCCCCGCAATCAGAAGTGTCAGGGAAAAAAGGACAGATCTTTGCAGATTGACCGCTGTGGAATACATAAGGATCTGCCTGGCAGCAAGCCTGTTATGATCTCCCAGATAAATCGGCATGATGGGGCGCATGGCTTCTCCGGTTGCTTCGAAGATTACCGTAAGTTCAAAGATACTGTATATAATCGTTAATAGAGGCAGATAATACTCCCCGAAATATACAATGACAAATTTGGTCGTGATAAAGGATAAGATGGGCAGAAGAAAAAACATAGCGGAATCATTTGCCCCATAAAAAGCCATCTTTTTCAGACTGGTTTTATCAAAGTCCAGCCTGATCCGAAGTCCGTTCCTCTTGCTTAAGAAATGCAGGGAAACAATACCCAGCGCAGCCCCAGTACTGATGAGGGTGCCCAGTCCAATTCCCAGAATTCCCATTTTCTTTCCCAGAATAATGGACAATACAAGGTTTAAGATGGTTTCTGTGATATTGGCCGCTGTCCCTGTAATCTCTCCGCCATCGGTAAAGACCATCTGACAAAGAAGCTGAAATACAGGAGCCAGTGCGAGCTGAGGGTAAATATAGAAAAGAAAATCATTTACCATTTCCCTGATTCCGGCACTTACTCCCATATAGTCCAGATAAAAAGGCATCAGGCAAAAGACGGTCAGTGAAGTGAGCACACCAATGGCGATGGCACAGATAAGTCCCGTCCCAAAGACGGCCTCTGCCTTCTCTTCCTGATATTTCCCTTTATACGTTGCATAGACCAAAGCAGTACCTACAGAGAATAAACCCTCTGTAAAAACAGTAAAGCCGGTAATAGGCGCAACCATGTTCATGGTGGACAGACCATCGACACCGATGATATGCCCTGCTACACCAGTGTCGATCAGGCTCATCAGGATGCCCACGATCATCTCCACTGACGTCGCTAATAAAATCGTATAAAATTTACGTCTGCCTAAAGATTTTTTCCAATTCATAATTTTGTTCACGCTTTCCAGGTTGTCAAATTGGAATTGTCCGGTCCCGGGAACATGAAGTCCATCCAACCGGCAGGTAGTCTTTTATTATATAAGATCATTAAAATGACATTTACCAGTAAGGTAGATGCCTCCGCTGCGGGATAAGCCGCCCAAAGACCTGTCACTCCAATCATCTGACTTAAAACGACAGAATAAAAGATATATAACACACAGGTTTCCAGCAAATAATTCAAATGAGCATGTTTTACCAGTTCCCTCACTTCATAAACACTGGTAAAAATATTATTGGCTGTATAAAAGGGCACAGCCAGACACACAAAATACAGATCGACCACTGCCTGGTCCTTTATTAAGGCGGTGTTCTTTCCGAGATCTCCTACAATATATTCGACCATGTGGGGATATACGATAAAGCAAACACCGGCAACGACGACAGATAAGACCATGCAGACGATCCATGTATTTTTAATCTCCTTTTTCATCCGTTCCTTATTGCCTTCTCCGAAAATGATGCCAAGACGGTATACAAGAATCAGACACATCGCCATTACAAATGTTTCCGCAATGATATTCAGGTCATCTTCAATCTCAAACACAGGAAGATACACATGAGAAAAGGCCGCAATCGTATATCGCACTACAAGAAATTCAAAGATTGCCACATACAGATACTCTGCCCCCGCCGGCAGTCCCACATTAGTAATGTGAAGAAAACCCTTTAAAGAAAAGAGATGCGGGTCGAATCGGAAGACAGGGCTTTTCCTTCGCTTGTATACAAGGATAACCATCATTGCCAACAGGTCTGACATCAATCCAGCGAAAAGATATTTAAACAGAGTCGGTCCGGACAAAGTTACAAGAACGTAACCCAAAATATTAAAAAATGAACCGACCAGCGTACTGTACAGAATCCCTCTTCTGGCTGCATCTTCCATATAGAGAAGAATATAGAGCAGATTCTTCATACTCTCGACCGCCATTCCGAACGCAAAGAATCCAATTGTCATAGCGGCTTTATCCAATATGCCAGGAGTATCGCCTGCCCCCAGCAGTTCTGCGAGGGGATATGCAAAAACAATCATAAGAATTGCAATCGCTGACACCAGTACGCCCTGCCCTATAGTGACCGATGTATAGCCTACTGCAACACTGTTCTTGTCTCCACGACCCAGAGCTTTGGATATCACAGCCTGAGACCCTATGGGAAAAAGTATACAGAGTATCATTGTAATACTGTCAATGGAATTGGTCAGACCTAAGACCGTCAGATCCTCTTCCGTAAGCAATCTCAAATGAAAGGCATCCGTTATGAACCCGATGATGGAAGGCAGAAACAAAGAGAGGAATATCATATAAAACAATGAATCTGCGATAGACGGCATCTTATATCCACCTTCCGAATCCGGCAAGGAAGGATCTTCCTGAGAAGCGAAGGAATGAAACTTATTGAAATAATCTTTGATGTTGCATTTGATCTTTGTGTCTTGATCTTTATTCGCCATGTCTTTTCTGATAGGGGACGGTTCTCCGATTGACGATATGAAGGGGGGGTTTTTGGTCATTATCAGTATATCATATATTTGCACGTAGATAGTATGAATTTTCTCAAATTGCCTTTTCCAATACATATGTCTTCTGTTATAATTATAGTGAAAATGTTGAAAAGGAGAAAAGGAGGTTTTTATGAGAAGAGAAAACAAGATAAAACCGTTATATTGGGTGAGCATTATGGTATGTACCCTTATACTGGCTTTTGGTTTTTCAGCAAATGTTTCTGCTGGTGAACCAGCGAAAAATAAGAGACTGCCTGTCAGTATTAAATACGAATTGCCTGAAGGAAAGTCATTGAAAGTTAGAGAGACAGAACTGGATAATTTCGAGTATCTCAGTATTCTTGATCAGGAAGGCGCCAAGCTTACACTTACTTATTCTGATCAGACTGAAGAAGTATACACCTGCAAAAAGGAAGTAGATGAAGCTGATCCCAGTAGTTCATGGTTCTCCTGGGAACTTCCTGGAGTCGGACGCCTGCAAGGTACTTTGGATTATTCCGTGCCGGCAGAATGGAATAAAGAAGGGAGCAATGAGATTACCATAACATTTACTTCTTACGAAGAAGATGCAGAAGAGCTCTCAACAAAAGCAAATGTAATGGTAGTTGCCCTGAATAATATTGAGTATACTGCCCCTGAGGGAAAACCCATTAGGTTGGTGAAAACTGAATCGTATGAAGATTATGACTTATTCGATTTACAGTTTGTAGATGGTGGTGAA
>CACZNZ010000060.1 GCA_902782625.1 uncultured Lachnospiraceae bacterium
CTGTACAGAAGCTCCACGGCGCCTGTCGCAAATCTCTCGGAAGGCGCGCAGGCAAAGGTGAAAGGCAGCTCAAGTGCAACGTCAACTCCGCTCACGAGAGCTTCTTTCGCTCTTACGTGCTTCGGCGACAGCGCAAGCGTGCCCCTCTGTGTAAAAGGTCCGCTCATGACCGTCATGGTAACGGCACGCGGATCCCCCACGAGACGCTTGGCCTCCTGTATCAGGTATTCATGTCCCTTGTGAAAAGGATTAAACTCAGCGATTATTCCGATAACTCTCATAAGGGAGATTATACAGGATTTGAGGCTGTAATGAGACCTTTTAACTTATGTGTTCCCCGACAACTCGTGTTTTTGTGCCAAATCGACGTGTAAGTAGGGAATACACCCCCTCCATTCCCCATCAAACCATCGAATAGGTGCGTTTTTGTTCTGTGAACGGGGAACAACTTCCGAAAAACGCTGATATCCTACGGGTATCAGTTAAGTCCTTGTGTATCAAGGACTTAATTCTCTTAATAAATTTTTTTCAGTTTTAATGAACCTCGGAGTTTCTTCCGTCGTCTTATGGGTATAACGAGTAAATAGGAGGACACTTATATGTCGGAAAAAGCGAAACTATATCTTTCGAGGGGGATTAAGATAGTTTGTATTCTGTTGGGACTGTTGTTCTTTGTCCCTGCATTTACTGTATCCTGTTCCAGTCAGTCGATCGATGTAAGTCCGGTTCATAGTATATTCGGGTATTACAGTACAAGTGGATATTCAGGTGAAAGGGAAGTCATTAGTAATCCTGCACCATGGGTTATAGTATTGATCATTATTCCTATTATTGTTTTTATTCTATGGCTTCATTTTTCTGACAGTATAAAGAAGCACTTCTGGGTATATATAGCTTCTGCGGGCGGAGTCCTTGTCGATTTCCTTATGTGGGGAGTCTTTAAGAATAAGGTGTATGCCGTTGCGGCTGAAAACTATGCTGATGTAGAAGAACAGTTCGGATATACATATTCTATGGTCTTGCTAGTAGTTCTGGCTGTGCTTGTAGTGATTCATGCGATTCTCGTGTTTATGCCATCGTCATCCGGACAGAATATTAAGGTCGAGGAAGCGGAGTAAGAGAGATGTATTTATTTGATTTCTTCAAGAATGTAGCACGCAGAGCCAATATACCGGTCTTTATATACTTGATATTTAATGTGTTTGTTATAGGTGGTATTGTTTATTTTGCTTTTATTGTTGAATCTGAAATGACCGGTAATACCACAATATCGTTTTGGTTGGCTTTGCTGATTGGATTAGGATTATATTTGTTATCCCTTATGATAGCCCTTTCTCCTATTGGAGAATGGATTCTTCGTCTTCAGACGGGATGTTCCAAGATAGACAGAATAGATCAACTTGAGTATTTAATGCCTTTGTTTAATGAGGTGAAGACACAGGCTCAGAGACTAGATCCTACTATTGCTGATGATATTCAGCTCTTTATCAATGACGATGAAGTGCCTAATGCTTTTGCTACAGGACGAAAGACTGTATGTATTACTGAAGGCATGCTCAGCATGCCTCCGGAATATATCAAGGCTACCCTTGCTCATGAATTCGGTCACCTTTCTCATAGGGATACTGATCTTATTCTTGTTGTTTCCGTTGGAAATATGATTGTTACTACACTTATCTTTATCATTCGTTTGGTGGTTGAGATAGTACATGTGATCATGTTTATTGCGTCTTTGTTTATGGGAGGAAAAGACGGCCTTGTTACAGCTGCTTCCAATGTTGTTTACCATGCTTTGTTTAATTTGTTGGTTGCGGGATTTATGTGGCTTTGGACGAAAATCGGAACGTTGCTTGTTATGAAATCAAGCAGAGAGAATGAGTATGAAGCCGATGAGTTTGCCTATGAATTGGGTTATGGTAATGAACTGTGTGCTTTGTTGGATGCTATTAGTGGCGGTTACAGGGCGAAAGGTTTATTTGCAACGCTGGCCAGCAGTCATCCTGATAGAAATGCCCGTATTGCACGACTTCAGTCGTTGGGATCTTCACACAGAGCTGTCTATGGTGGAAAGAATGATATAACTGAAAATGAAGCCGAGACATCAGCTGCAACTAATCATGAGGTAAGCCCCCCAAAGAAGAGAAATAACTGGCCTGTTATTGTAATCGCATCAATGGTGGCAGTTGCTGGAATTGTTATTAGTATAGTCATAGCAAACAGGTCTTCTGATCCTGTATTAACCGAGACCGAAACTGAAGAAACCAATATAACAGAGATAGCGGAGCAGTCATCGCCTGCAGTTATTGAAGAGACGTCATATGAAACTACAGCCGTTGAAACGACAGTTGAGACAGAGCCGGAATTTGGATCTGAGATATTAGATCTAAACTCATATTCTTCTTATACTCATATCCGTGTCGGAGAAGAGCAAATAGATGCAGGTTGGCTGTCAGCGCATAGTTGTAACAATGCCGTTCTTTATGATGCCAGCGGTTATGTAGAGAACTCGGCTTATGCTGACTATTCTCTTGAGAGCAGATTCGGAAGGTTGACACTTAGAATTCAGCCTTATGGTTTTGATGAGTATCACTGGGGACCGGATGCTTCAGCTGAACTTCAGATTATTAATCTGGATACAAATAGCATCATTCATCGGGAAACAGTTAATGAGGAATCTTTGCCTATTGATATTGATGTTGATATTACAGGTATCGATAATCTGAGAATAGCTGTAAATCACGCAGGCGGCGGAACTTATTCATATTGTGTTTTAAGTGACATATTTACCTATCCTCTTGAAGATGGTTCGATAATTCCGGATACGACAGTGACTCCGTATGGGGAGAATGCTGTAAACCTCAGCGATATAGCTATGTATTCTTCTGATCGTGTAGAAATGGGGACGATTCCATCAACTTATACACGTTCTGACAGATTATGGACCAGCGCGTTTGTGTTTGAGTCTGAATCGGATGATGCCTGGGCGATATGGGAAATCGGAGGGGCTTATACTACGCTGTCTCTGGATTATGCTCCGTATGAAGATAGTATATGGTTTGGCGAAAGTGCTGCTTCGCAGATACAGATCATTAATGCAGAGACCGAAGAAGTTCTGTTTAGCGGTTCTATTAATCATCAGACAGAAATACTGGAAGTTACCGCTGATATAACAGGAGTTAATTATTTAAAGATAAATGTGCACAGCACCGGAAATGTTCAGACTGCCTGGTGTCTTGTCGATAATGCTTACATTTATAACTAATGGAGGAGTTAAAAATGGCAGAAAAAATTACAGAGTTGAATCTTAGATTAAAGCCTTTGTTGTCAGTAAGTGTAGTGTTGCTGAATATTTGCTTATTTGTTTTATCCTTGCTGCCTGCTGTTAAAGCTGATGGCTATGGAGCATCGGCATTTGATTTCGCTGCCGGCGGTGCCGGATTTCACTATTGGCTGATACTGTTATTGCCTATAGCTATGGTGATAGCATGGGTTGTCCTGTCCGGTAAAGATGATATGAAACTATGGGTATATATCGGAATGATCGTTGGTGTTATAGCCGATTATAGCTTCTGGAATATGCTTAAAGGTTTTATTGAAGATCATGTTTATCACGCTGAGCTTGCAATCGGCTGTAAGGGTTCTATGACTCTTTTAATTGTTTTGGGGATTGTGGTGTTGCTTCAGGCGTTGCTGGATTATATTCCGCAGCTTGGTAAGAAGACTGCAGTTAATAAGGAAGCGTAAGAAAGAGCACTTAGTCAAGGGATGAGTAATGAACGATATTGTTAATGATAATGATCTGTTTGAAGTTTATGCCGAATTGGTTGCCAAGTTTAAATCCGGCGATGAGTCGGCATATGAAGAACTGTATACCAAGACACAGAGGATGGTGTATTCCATCTGC
>CACZNZ010000061.1 GCA_902782625.1 uncultured Lachnospiraceae bacterium
AGAGACACCAGCGCTATATCTGCCGCACTTCCGGTCTTCTGAAATACATAGACAGAAAGACCAAAACTTGTGAGACCCGACCCGATTGCCGATATCAGTTCTCCACTCCAAAGTAGTATGAATTTGCTGTAATTTGATTGTTGTTTCATCTCTGAATATCCTCATGCGTACCGACAGATTGTCGGTACGACAGTCTAATATATGGGACTCACCTCATTTACGGCAAGTCCCGTCTCTTATGTGTCAATGATTGATTATCTTCATGATTACCGGCACCAGGCTGCCTTCTTTTGACCCCAGAATTCTTTCTGTGTGGCAGGCAAAAGCTTTACTTTTTTGCATCATCTGCTCTTCTGTAAGTCCTGCAAACTCATCAAAGGCGATATTGGAATAGACGATGATCATCTCTGCTGCTTCATCAGGATATGGCGAATCGAACAACGCTGTCTCGTTACCTTCCCTGATCAGCTCTGCAATCAGTGGAACAACACCACTGATCAGATGTTCCTGCATTTTCTGATGAAGCAAAGCATTCTGCGGCTTATGAATCTGTTCAAACACCACCGTCCCCGCTCCGGCATCCAGATCAAGTGCCATAATTGCTCTGGTAAGTCTCTCCAGAATCGGCTGGCTCTTATCGGAGATAATAATCTTTGCCCTGGCGACCGATTCCCTGGTCATCCGATCCACCAGTGCATCGAGAATGTCTTCCTTGGATCTGAAGTGATGATACAGCGTGCCACGGGCAATCCCGATGATATTGATAATATCGTTCGTGCTGGCATGATCAAAACCTTTTTCCGCAAACAGCTGCTCAGCAACATCCAGTATTTCGTTCTTTCTTTCTTCAGCAGATTTAACGATTCTCATATTCAATGCCTCAATAACATATGCAAAAACACTACCGACAATCTGTCGGTAGTGTTAAGATAACACATTTTTTGTTTCTTGTCAACTCATAAAGAACTCTGCATTTTATTTACCCCTTTTCTTCAGATTCTGCCGTTAGAGAATCCTTTATTTTTTCCAGCTCCTCTTTCGTATAAGGATAGTGATACTCTCTTATGATTCTCTCGATTGAGTATCCTTTTTTCAGCAAATGTCTTACTGCATCGCCGTAAGCAAAATCCCTGACAAACTGGGATAAGCATTGCCTGAAAATATCGTCTGACATAATGATTCTCCGTTCTGTTATTTCTTCACCACCAGTTTCAGTATCTCCCGGTAGGCGGCAAAGAGTACACCTGCCACTGGCCATACGATCCATGTGACGTCCCATCTCTGGCTTATAAAGCTCCAGGCCAGATAGACGGCCGTGGCTATCGCCCAATATATTCCGTCATATCGTGATACTCTTTTATTCTGTCTGGTATAGTCTCCTTCTTCCATCAATTTATCCATTCCGCCCTGTCTGATGCAGGTCAGGACAATCATTTTTACGCCGACAGCACACAAGGCCAGAAGAATTCCAACGCCGATGGCCATAGCTGTTCCGTCATCATGATGATAATGGAGCGCTCCGATCAGAAGCATGGGGATTGCTGAGATCACGCACAGCATGATGCCAATGATCATGAGACGGGTATGTGTATCGGAGTAAGCAGCCCGTTTTTCTTTGACCATGCCCAAAACACCGTACTCTGTATCGATATTCTCATTTTCCAGATATTCGTATTGTTTTCCTTTGAATCCGCTCATTAAAAACATTGCTACGGCAATCGCCACCATGGTAAGCAGCACTACGACGCCGCCGATTCCTGCTACATTCTCATCTATAGAAACACGACCTGCCTCTGCAAATGCTCCCATGATAATCAGCAGCACCGGGGACAGGATACAGAGCATGACTCCCGTGGAAATCGTCCTGGCTGCACTCTCATTATGGACAAGAAAACGATTGGCCTCTTCCATGGAAACCATTCTGATTTCTTCTCCCTCATCCACCGGGATCACTTCAGGAAGAGCGTTCTCTTCGATCTCATCCCGAAGCAGATAATCCGTACTCACGCCAAACACTTCCGATAACTGAAGGATCTTTTTCATGTCCGGCATGGACTGGGCACACTCCCATTTAGATACTGACTGTCTTGAGACCCCTAGCTTTTCTGCCAGTTCCTCCTGAGACCATCCGTTTTTCTTTCTGTTTTCAATAATCTTATCTGCTAAAATCATCTTAGGTCCTCCCTTCAACTTGTTTTGATGGGTGTATTCTATCGTTTTGTCCTGTTGCAGACAATCAATTATACTTTTCAATTTGTCAACTCATGGTTGCAGGTGGTTGCAATGGCAGCAAACATTGCCTTATACTCTCCCAATCCAGACATCTTTTGTAATTTCTGTTTGGAAACTCACACTCCCTGTTCCAAGGTCTGTCAAAGACCAGTACTTTCAGATTTGGATTATGGTCAAAAAATTTAAATGCCTTCGGCGAATCTTCCACCGCATAATCGAATGTCATTTTATAATAATCTTCCAGTTCGAGACTGAATTCACTACCCTTTAAAAAGCTGTCTCTGCCATATTTGTTGAGGCAGTACAGCCTTACATTTTTAAGTCCGTGATGATCAAGCCATGCTCGTGACGGCTCATAGGTACTTGCCGGACGTCCCGTGATGATCGACACCTCATGGCCGCAGTCAATCCATTCGTTAATGACCACAGATGCTCCCGGCGTCTCTTTGTAAGATAACAGCACCTCCGGCTCGTGTCCTCTGATCATAAACTGTTCAAACTGCTCGTGATTTAAACCAAAAGATTTTTCCAGGTCGAAATATCTGATGTCTTCGTATGGAACATTTTTTTCAAACATTTCCACTGCCAGCCTGGAGAACGAACGTGCCGTCTCACACAGGCAATCGTCAAAATCAACATAGGTTTTCATTCTGATCCTCCATTCAGTTTGCAAATCGAATGACCTGCTTTTCAGCGTCAACTGTTGCTTCGATACCAAACGGTATAATACATCTTGGTGTCGCATGACCAATATTGATATTGCAGACAACCGGTAATTTCGGATCGTCAATCACTTCAATCAGCGCTCTCTTATATTCATCAAAATACTCTTCATCCATAGGTTTCCCGACAAGGACCCCGGATATCACATCAAAGATTCCATATTTCTTCAAAGTCTCAAGCATTTTTCTGTATTTTTCCGGATTCGGTTTTTCTTCAGAAGTTTCAAGAAGAAGTATTCTTCCCGCCCAGTCCTCCACAGGCGGAAATAGTGAATACTCTTTACAAAGGGATACGGAATCTTCATATCTGCTATGATCAAATATATCATAAATCGAATCTATACACCCTCCAAGAATCCTGCCACGAAACACAGGAGTCCCCTGAAGAAGTTCATAACCAGTGTTTTCGTGACTCACTCTCGGTATCCCGATCTGTTCCACTCCGAATCCTTTTCGTTCTTCATACCATAGACCGCTGGGACGTATCTCTTCGATTGTCCCTGTTCTGATCAGTTCTTCAAAGTACTTTTTAGTATATGGCAGCATGTCATGATCAAGTTCACAAATATCAGCCAGAAATGACTGGCCATAAAATGTTTTAATCCCCAGTTTGTGAAGCATAAAATGATTCATGGTCGTATCGGAAAAACCTAGAAAAATCTTATCGTTCACCACTTTCTTCAGCTCATCCTGTCCGAACAGATATGGTAATAGACGATAGGTATCATCTCCGCCGATCGCACAGAGAATCATATCGATATCCGGATCTCTGTAAGCCTCCAGCAAATCAGCTGCCCTTTGTGCAGGATGGTTTTTCACATACTCTATTCCCTTCAGTGCATGAGGCATAAACCTGACTTGCAGTCCAAAATCTTCTAAACGTTTTACGCCTATCTCCAGTTCATGCTTTACAAAGGATTCTCCGATTGTTCCACTTGACAGGCTTACAACAGCTATATTCTTAATCATAGTCATCTCCTGTTCAAAATTTGCTTACAAGTCCCGGCGCCGGATTCGTATCAGCTCTCCTGACATGCGTCCAAACACTGCCGGCACATTTCAAAGATATAATCCTTTTCCTTGATGACAGCCATCCAATCTTCCGGAATGCTTTCATATCCATAATAGAGTCCGGCCAGCCCCCCGGCTATGGCCGCTACTGTATCTGTATCATCTCCAAGATTGACCGCTTTCAGGAGACAGTCAGCCAAGGTTTCTGTCGTTAGAAGGCACCAGACAGCAGCTTCCAGGGAATCTACCACATAGCCGGAGGACCGAATCTCTTTTTCAGGAACTTCTGCAAAGCAATCAAGATCGAACAGTCTCTTATAGTGCTCCATCTCCTTATGATTGTTCTCATCCTGCCTGTAATGATTCAGCCCGGCTTCCATCCCTTGCTGCAGGCATACATTCAATTCGGATTCATGCCCTTTCAATATCTCTTTTGCCATGAAATAATACAGGCCACATGCCATCTGGCTCCGTAGATGATTATGAGTCAGTCCGCTGACCAGATGAATTCCCCGAATCGCTTCCATATCGTCCGTTTCTTTTTTTTGAATATAGAACAGACAGGCTGGAAGAATTCGCATCAGGGCGCCATTACCATTGGCGTACTCACCGGTTCTTCCACAAGTTCTGTAATCCCCACTGTCTCTGAAATTGTAGATTGCGTCAGAACAGGTGATGCCTTCATCGAATGCCTCTCCAAATGGCGTATAGTCTCCTTCAAACTCCCATTTCATGAAACACTTCATGATATCCTCAGGATCAATTCCGTTCTTATGAATCATACTGTCCATTGTTGCGAGCGCCATACTGGAATCATCCGTCCATGTTCCTTCCGGCATGTTATAGGTTCCGTATCCTTCCATTCCGGTAACAAGACCTCTTTCTCTGATCTCGTCTCTGCTTAGAAACTGAACCGGACATCCCAGTGCATCACCGACAACAAGCCCCATGATACCGTCGAGCCATATATCTTTATTCATAAAATCCTCTCCTCTCTTATGAAATCACCTGTTATGTTTCATGATGTAATCATTATATCACACAGATGGTTATATATGGTCTCTTTGGAAGCGACACTTGAAAAGAAAAAGTCTCAAGAACTATACAAATGGCTCTTGAGACTTTTTTCACCAGATATTTCACAACTTCTGCCTCACGTATAACTTTTGTGGATCACTTTATCTTAATCTTACATGTCACAGTCTTTGTTCTTGCTTTGTACTTGGTATTGCCGGCTGCTGTGACCTTGATTCTAATCTTATAAGTTCCTTTCTTCAGACCTTTTTTTATAGTAAGCTTTCCGGTCTTTGCATTAATCCTGAAATACTTTTTATATCTGGGACGACTCACTTTTGCCAGCTTGTAAGTCATTTTCCCCTTTCCTTTTCTGACGATTTTTACAAGTTTTTTAAATGTCAGTTTCCTGGCCTTTTTCTTTAATGCAGAGCATTTGAGAGTAACTTTTTTCCCTTTCAGTAACAGAGGATTGGCAGCTTTTATAACCTTAGCTGATACTTTGCTTGAGGCATCTTGATTGGAGACGAATGCATCCGATTTCACAAAGAGTGCATAGAGGGTATCCGGCTCCTCTGAATCCTCTCCACCCCCGTTTTCCGGAGTGTAGTTATAAGATATGTTCTTTGAGAGAATCG
>CACZNZ010000062.1 GCA_902782625.1 uncultured Lachnospiraceae bacterium
AATTTATGCCTCATATCACGATTGTGCGAAAAGCATCCGGTAACTGGAAGCAGGTGCTGCCGCCAAAAGGCGATATGATGGTAAAAAAGATTTCCCTGATGAAAACAACGTTCAAAGATGGGAAACCGGTCTATACGGAGATAGGAGTATATAACTGACATAAGTGATAGTATTTAAAGGGATTGTCCAATGTGACGATCCCTTTATTTCATTTATTCTAAAGCGCAGAATATCGGTCTTTCTAGCAGAGGGGAATAAAAAAATATATTGACAAATAAAATATATGTGTTATAGTTGCATATATAAAAATTTTATATATATAGAATTGTAAAGGAGATGAAGCGATGTATTATCCTGTATCATCTCTTCTGATCGAATTTCTGATTCTGTCTGTGGTGAGCAGGCAGGACTCCTATGGCTATGAGATCAGCCAGACGGTGAAACTGGCTGCAGAGATTAAGGAGTCCACACTGTACCCGATTCTTCGCAGACTACAGCAGAGTGGGTATCTGACAACATACAATCAGGAATATCAGGGGAGAAATCGTAAGTACTATTCTATTACGGAGGATGGGAAAAAGCAGTTATCTTTCCTTTCGGATGAATGGAAGACATTCAAGGAGACGATCGACGGTATCATAGAGGGGAGGGTCAATGCATGAACCGTGAAACATATCTAAAAGAACTTCAGCGTTATCTGGGAAGACTCCCAAAAGAGGATTACGAGAATGCTATGGAGTATTTTACAGAATATTTTGATGAGGCCGGTCCGGAAAAGGAAGCGGATGTAATCGCTGAGTTGGGAACACCTAAAGAGGCGGCTTCGGAAGTGCTCAATGCACTGCTTGCCTCTGGACAGTCAGGCGATGGCCAGCTTATGGTCCCCGGAGAATCACAAAAAGAGGTGGAGACGATTTCGGGGAATGGCGGCGCTGTGGATCAGAGGGAGACAAAGACACAGAAGTCCTCTGTCGGAAGAATTATCCTGATAGCTGTGCTTGCTATTTTAGCTGCTCCGGTCGGGATTCCGATTGCCATTGCTGCCATCGTGATGCTGTTTAGTGGCATCTTTATACTGGCCTGTGCTGTCGCATCTGTTCTGATGGTAGGATGTGCCGGGATTATTAGTGGGATCTTGCTGCTGGCAGAGGGAATTGCTCTGTTTGGTTCAGCGATAAACGGAGCTTTGCTGGTCTGTGGAGCAGCATTGTTATCCATTGGACTTGGTGTTTTGATCATAACATTTTCTATTTGGGCCGGTAAACAGCTTACCATGCTGCTGATTCGCCTGGTAACCAAACTGATTCACAGGAAGGAGGGCTAAATCATGACAAAGACGATTCGGATCATACTGATTACTTCGGCTGTACTTTGCTTTACAGGAGTACTGCTTATGGGTATCGGTTATGCGACAGGAGGCGTGGAAGCTCTGTCTACTGAAAGCCCGAAAGGTATTGGAAAGGACGGCAGGCTTTATGAGAAAGACAAAGAAGAACTACCTGCATTTTCTAAGATCACCGTAGATATAACCAGTTCGGATTTTCATATTCTTCCCTCTGATGATGAGAAAAGTTATATGGAATACAGCGTCTATGGGAACAAGAAAAAGGATCCGGTATCCTATGAAGTAAAAAACGGTGAACTGATCCTTAAGGAAGAAGATATCACGAAAGGTGTCCATATTCATTTTACTGGTCTGGTTGATTTGATCAGGATGAGCAGCAATCCGGATCGGGATAAGGGAATCACACTTTATCTGCCGGAAAAACTGATGCTGGAGAACCTACAGGCCAAGGTGAAATACGGTGACATGACGATAGAATCCTGCCATTCTAATAATTTGGGACTTGCATTGGAGAGTGGAGATTTGATTTTGAAAAATGTTGGGGCAGATCAGGCATTGATCAGCCTGTCAAGCGGGGATATCCAGGCAAGATCAACAGAGTTAAAGAATGTAAAGATTACAGATAACTATGGTGATATTACATTTACAGACAGCAGCTTTTCAGGATTGTCTGCTGATCTGGATGCCGGAGATGTTTCTTTGACGAAAGTGAAGATGGCCGGGGATAACCGGATCGGAATCACGACGGGAGATACCGTCATCGAACTGGCTTCTCCTGATCCAAAGGATGCAGACTGGGATATCAGTGCCGGGTATGGCGATTTGAGTCTGCCGGATTCTCTGAAATCATATTCGGAGACAGGGGGACAGTATGAGTATCAGGAATCAAGATTGTTGCTCAGACACAATGAACAGGCTGAGACATTTATCCATATTGACAGTAAAAGCGGGGATATTACAGTAAAATGAATTTTTTCTATAAAAGAGTAGATGATGGATCATTCAGTATCGTGGAATACGAAGGGAACGAGAAAGAAGTTTTCATTCCGAAGACCCATGCGGGGCAGGCGGTTACCGTGTTGTATGACAGAGTTTTCAGGGGGCATGAGGAGATTGTGTCGATTGAGATACCTGATACGGTCACGGATATCGGAGCATTTGTTTTTGACGGGTGCAGCGGACTGCGAAGCATTACTCTGCCTGCCCGTTGCAAATATCTGTGGCAGTATGCCTTCTGTCGGAGCAGTATCGAAGAGATCACGCTGCCGGAAGGGATACGAACCATTGCACCGTTTACCTTTAAAGATTGTCGGAACCTGAAAAAGATCGTCTGCAACAAAGGGCTTGTAGAAATCCAGGCAAGGGCTTTTGAAGGATGCAGCAGGGATTTGGAGATATGCCATGAAGAGGGGCTTGTCATCAGTCCTTCCATCTTTGGTTAATCAGACGGAATCTACTTTATCGGAACCCAGATTTCGGCAGATTCCGAGCCGTATTTTTCAAAACACAGCCGGCTGTCATCAAAGTCCGGCGATATAGATTCCTCCAGCCACTCCTGAAAGATAAACTGCCACATAGCCTGTATGCTCAGGGGCAGGGTCTGTTTTAAATCTGTATCGGCAGGAGGATAAGCAAGACGAAAAACAGCATATACACCGGCATCGATGGAAATGGGACGAAATCCCTCGGCAGGGCTGGCATCATTTGTCACATAGCCGAAAAAATAATCCATCATGCCGGTTTTTTTGTCGGGGTTGATCCAGATGCCGATCTCTGCGTAGTCGGAAGCATCCTCAGGGTATGGCGGATAATCCCGGAATCTGATCTGAGACCAGAAAGCAGCTTGCCCGGCTTCTTCCTGTTCTTCGTGCACCGGGATGATATACCCATATGCTTTTAGCGTACTTCGTTTCACAAACTCGGGCAGTACAGGAGATCTGCGACGGTATTCCCTTGGAGTACAGCCGAACTGCCTGCGAAATGCTTTGGTAAAACCGGAACTCGTATCAAAACCGCTTTCCATCGCCACGTCGGTAATCTTTTTCCCATCCTGAATCATTCTGGCGGCAAGACGCAGTCTTTCTTCTGTGATATATCTTCCGATCGAGCAGCCGAAACAGGCTCTGAATACACTCGACAGATGATAGAGAGAATAGCCGCAGTGGTCCGCCAAATCCTGGGCTGTGATCTCAGGGACAATATTCTTTTTGATGTAATCTTCACATTCTGTGATCAGAGCATGATAATTCATAAAGCAGCCCTTTCTTTCAATAAAAACCCATTATTGTTTTATCATAGCATTCCTGTTAGAATAATTCTATTCCATTTTAGGGGGAAATCACAAATGGCAGATAAAAGCAGATCATTGCATACGATCTTCAAAGAATGGCTGCAGATCATAGCAGGTCTTTTGGTGTTTGCTTTCGGAGTACACCTGACAATCTATGCGAACATAGGGCTTGCACCCTGGGATTGCCTGGGGATGGGAATTGCCGGGCATACGCCTTTAAACTATGGGCTTTCCATGACCTGCATTGCCATTACAGTGCTTGGCATAGACCTGCTTCTGAAAGAGAAGATCGGTTATGGCACGATCATTGATGCGTTGTTTACCGGGAATTTTGTGCAAATGTTTCATGATATCAATCCGTTTCCGGAGAATCACCATGTGGGGCTGGGAATCGTAATCATGATTATCGGACTTGCGTTCATGGCTGTCGGGATGTGGATCTACATGGCAGCGGCACAGTGCTGCGGACCGAGAGATTCGTTGTTGGTGGGACTTGGGAAACGGATGCCGAAAGTGCCGATTGGTATAGTGGAGGTGCTTTTATGGGCCGTTGTACTTCTGGCCGGATGGCTGCTTGGC
>CACZNZ010000063.1 GCA_902782625.1 uncultured Lachnospiraceae bacterium
TTCTCTGTTTCCTTATAGATCACAACGTCGCCTTCTATTTTGTCCGCATCGTGCGAGCCGAGCAGGCATCTCGTTTTGAGCTCAGTCAGAAATGCGACCGCGTTAGTGTATCTTCCTTCCGGGAATGGCCGTCCTTTGAGAAGGAAGGACTCCACCTGCATCATCACGGGACTGGTTTTCTTGAATTTCCGGAAATATCTGAAGTATGGCTCTTGTCTGAACCATGTCTCGCGGTCATATGTTTTGCCCTCTTCCCTGATGAGCTCAAGCTGCATTTCACAGGCATAAAAAAAGGGGGGCTCAATGTCAGTTGTGCACCCCGTATTCGCTCTTGTCCAGGCTAATGAATCCAGACCATGTTGAAGACTCAGTTCCTATCGATAACGGATAAAACGGTAGAGTATCTGAAGATTGTTGCAATAATAATTGCACTAGTTTACCTTAACAACCACTTTTACAGTCTTTGAAGCCGTATTGTAATAACTATTTCCATCCGCAGTAATCTTTATTTTCAGTATATATTTACCTCTCTTCAGCTTCTTTTTAACAGTAATGTTTCCGTTTGAGGCATTGACCTTAAAGTACTTTTTGAACTTTTTTCGGCTTACTCCGGTGAGCTTGTATGTCACCCTGCCCTGAGCTCCGCTCACTTTGATTGCTTTGGCACGGGTAATCATCTGTTTCTTTTTCTTCAGTGTTTTTGCCTTTAGTGTTACTTTCTTCGCTTTAACAGTTAGTGGATTATCGGATTTTATTATCCTCTGAATCAAAGGAGTGGTCACTGTATTTCCAATTTCCTCACCAGGATGATCATGATAATCTTCTCCTGGAACTTCACCGGTTGTCATATCTCTCCAGTGTGCATATATTGTTGTTTCCGATGCAGGTTCATAGAGATAAAGGTTAGTATCTCCCGACCGCGTGATCTTATCATTTCCGGAAACGGAGGTGTACCATCCATCGAAAGTATAACCCTCACGTACTGGCACCGGGATATAGTTTGCTCCAGAATCCTTTCTAAGAAGAGCCTTCTTTATTGATATACTTCCGCCATTAGGATCAAATGTAACTGGAACCATTTTGTCTGCGCTCGAACGGCTGGTCAAAACTACCCAGCTAAAAGAATCTCCTCCACAGCTTTCCAGAACACGTACTTCATGATTCTTACTGAAGAATTCAGAATCCTTAAGAAAGTATAAATATGACAGAGTTCCCTTTTGCTCATAATAATTTGCATCCCAGGTATTATCAAGGTAGTACCAGACGCCATCAATCAGTGCTGCGTTCCATACATGAGTGCCTTGCGGAACATTGCCACGAACCACAACACAATTGATTCCGGCATGCTGCATCATAAGATCCGTTAAATTGGAATAACCCCAGCAGACAGCGCTTCTGTTCTCCCATACAGTGAAAGGGTTTGCGCATGGATGAGTAATATCTGATCCATCATAAGAGGTATCATGAGAAAAACTAATATTTTTTGATATCCAGTCATGAATAGCAGTCGCCTTCTCTCTGTCTCCATCCAGACCACTTATAAGTTCATCTGTCTTAGCATATATAAGTGAAAGATTGACGCGCATTTCAAATATTAATTGTGTTGTAAAATAATACTCAGCAGTGCATTGATAACCTGGATACCTGTAATACTTATCAAGGATATCCATAGTGCGCAGGTTCTCCTGTACCACTTCCTGCTGCGTTTCCTCGTCCCAGATCATCCCATATACAGGATCATATACAATTGTTGCTGCTTCAGCACTAAAATGCTCCTGGTTCATAAATGGCACTATAAACAGAATCAGGGTAAGGATGACTACTATCATAACGTGCATAAGCCATTGTAAGTGAACACTTTTATTATTCATATTACTTCTCCGAAATTTACCATAGATAACTGAGAAAGCGACTCTCATTTTTATTATTATCCTCGCCACAGCACTTGTTAATGTCAAAAAAAACAGCAAAATGCAGCTTTTACTATTATTTCCGGCTGTAACTCAAAGTGGCGGCATGTTGGAAATGCATCATCCTTGAGGAGGTTCATTTAAA
>CACZNZ010000064.1 GCA_902782625.1 uncultured Lachnospiraceae bacterium
ACATCCGTCATCCTATGCTTATTATCATGATATGGTATGATTATACTCTTGTCCAAAATGCTAGTCAATAACCAGCATAAAGTCGCGGAAAATATAGTCCGACACATCAATTCCTTTTTCTGTCAGGAATAACCTGTCCTCTTTTATGCACAGGTATCCGTCCTTCAGGTAGGAAGAAAGAACATTTTTATAAATAATATATGGATGGATACCGAATTGCTCCTCAAAATCACGAAGAGAAATTCCTTCCATCTTTCGAAGGCCGAGAAACATATATTCCTCTATCATGGAATTTCGGGTAAGCACCTCATAATCTTTTCGTTCGCCAAAGGAAACAAACGGTGCTTCCAAATACAATGATAAATCCGGCTCATTCGAAAACCTGGCCAGTTGCCCATCGACAGGATAATAGGATGAAGCACCAAGGCCAAATCCCAGATACGGAATCCGGCTCCAATACCCAAGATTATGCCGGCAGGCTTTTCCCGGAAGAGCGTAATTGGAGATCTCATATCGTTCGTATCCGTTTTCCAGAAGCATTTCTTTGGTTTTATGGTACATCTTACGGTCTGTCTCTTCATCGGGGAGCATCCTTTTGATGGTCGCATCCTCATAAAAAGGTGTTCCTTCTTCCAGGATCAGACTGTAGGAGGAAATGTGTTCCGGTTTCAGATCGAGAACGCTCTGCAGTTCCTCTTGATATCCGGATAGTGTCTGCCCGGGAAGGCCGCTCATCAGATCTATATTGATATTCTCAAATCCTGCTGCCCGTGCATCTTCATAGTTGCATATGAATTCCTCTTTGGTATGGATTCTCCCCAGTCTTTTTAATAACACATTGTCTGTGGACTGCAGTCCTATACTCAGTCTGTTTATCCCCATCTTGTAATAGGCATTCAGTTTTTCCCGGTCCAGGGTACCGGGATTGGCCTCCAGACTGATCTCTGCATCTTCCTCAAGATCAAATTCCTTCCTTATCTGACTGAGCACATTTTCTATCTGTGCAGGGGGCAGGATGGAAGGAGTTCCTCCTCCGAAAAAAACGGATCGGACCGGCAGAAGCTGATCTTTATCCCGGGCTGTCCTGGCAATCTCAAGCCGCAGTGCTTCCATATAGGAATCCATCTGTTTTCCGGCAGCCGGAAAAGACAGAAAATCACAGTAATTACATTTCCTTTTGCAAAATGGAATATGAATATAGATTTCCATGGTTTCCGGCATAATTTCCTCCGTTCTTTTTCTGGTTACTGACTGATCTCTTTGATAAGTTCCAATGTTTTTAGGGCGGCACCGGAATCGATCAGGTCTGCAGCGAGCCTGATACCATCTTTCATGCTATCTGCTTTACCGCCGATATATAAAGAAGCACCCGCATTTAAGAGTACAGAATTTCTCATCGGTCCTTTGCGCTCTCCTTTTAAAATCTGCAGGGTAATCTGTGCATTTTCTTCAGGGTTGCCGCCTTTGAGTTCTTCTTTGGTACATCTGTCCATTCCGAAGTCCTCTGGTTTTATGGTATATGTCCTAAACCAGCCGTCTTTGATCTCGCAGATCTTTGTTGGAGCGCTCATCGAGATTTCATCGAGCTTATCCATGCCATAGACGACCATGCCCCGTTTGATTCCCAGCCCGACCAGTACCTGGGCAAGTGGTTCTACCAGATAATCATCATAGACACCCAAAAGCTGCATGGAAGGCTTCGCCGGATTGGTCAGTGGCCCAAGAATGTTAAATACGGTGCGAAAACCCAGTTCCTTGCGGACCGGGCCGACATACTTCATGGATGTATGGTATTTCTGGGCAAAGAAGAAACACATCCCTGCATCTTGCAGGAGTTCTACACATTTATCAGGATCCTGCTGAATGTTGATTCCCAATGCTTCCAGGCAGTCTGCCGTTCCACATAAAGAAGAGGCTGCTCTGTTTCCGTGCTTAGCCACCTTCATGCCTCCTGCTGCTGCCACAAATGCGGATGTCGTTGAAATGTTAAAACTGCCTGCGTTGTCTCCCCCTGTTCCGACAATCTCAAATACTTCCATTCCAGTCTCGACATTTGTCGCATGATCGCGCATGGCCGCGGCACAGCCTGCAATCTCATCCGTCGTCTCGGCCCGTGCACTCTTGGTAGACAGAGCAGAAAGAAATGCGGCATTCTGCGTCTGGGACGTCTTACCACTCATGATTTCATTCATGACGTCATAAGCTTCCTGATAAGTTAAATCTTCCTTGTTTACGATTTTTACAATGGCTTCTTTGATCATTATTATACCCTCCAAAGTGATTTGGTTGTCAAGGGGCGCATGTCGGCCTGTTCAGCTGCATGGCAGTGGACTTATCCATAAAAAAACGCCCTTGACAGTAATTACAGTAACTGTCAAGGACGAATAATTTATCCGCGGTGCCACCTTGAATTCATGAGTTTTCTCATGCTCTTTGCGGGATACCCTCCATATCCCTGGCAACTGACGTATGCCCTCACGTTGCAGAATACTCAGCTTTCTATAAGCTTTTGACTGCACCCTCAGCGGTCCATTTGACGATTTGTTTCTCATCCGGATCTCAGCATCCCGGATTCTCTGTAAAGGCATCATCGCCGTTATCTCCGCGTCATCGGTTTTATGTTTTGTCTATTATATCATAACAGGCATTGGTGTCAACCCTAATCTTCGTTCAGTTTGAGGACGCTCATAAATGCTTTCTGGGGCACTTCTACATTGCCTACCTGACG
>CACZNZ010000065.1 GCA_902782625.1 uncultured Lachnospiraceae bacterium
GCTTTCCGGACCGGGCTGCTGCAGAGAGAAACATGATTTTACAGAGAAGACAGGTGCATTGTCTGAGGCTGGTGGTATGCCTGGGCAGACGGAATACACGTCTGAGAGGAGTCAGATTCTTTTGTCGTCCGTGGTGGTATGTTCTTAACAGAATTGCCATCTGACAACATTGTATGCCAGTATATCCTTGAGAATGAGGGGAGGAAAGTATATGCCTGTGATACGACAGATCGGGGATTTTGAGGATCCGGAGCTGGATGTGTATGCCAGAATGACGGAAAACCAGCTCCTTCGCCGGGATGCCCCTGAAGAAGGTCTGTTTATCGCGGAAAGCCCGAATGTTGTTCTCAGGGCTCTGGAGGGCGGATACCGTCCGGTATCCTTGCTTCTGGAGGAAAAGGACCTGTCGGGAGAGGCTTCCAAAGTGCTGGAATACTGTGAAAGATCGGCAGATCTCCCGGTCTTTACGGCAGGCACAGAGGTCCTCCGGGAGCTTACCGGGTTTCCGATGACAAGAGGGGTTCTTTGTGCCCTGCGGCGCTCCCCGCTGCCGGATTTCCGGGAAATCTGCCGCAATGCCGGCCGCATCGTTGTCCTGGAGGAGATCATGAATCCTACCAACGTAGGGGCGATCTTCCGCAGCGCGGCTGCTCTGTCCATGGACGGGATCCTTCTGACTCACGGCTGCAGCAACCCGCTGTATCGCAGGGCTTCCCGGGTGAGCATGGGAACGGTATTTCAGATTCCCTGGACGTTCCTGGAGGATGGGTTCTGGCCGGAGGGCGGAACAGAAGCATTGAAGAACATGGGGTTTCGCACGGCCGCAATGGCGCTTTCGGACAGATCTGTGGGGATCGACGACCCTGCCCTTCTTTCGGAAGAGAAGCTTGCCATTGTCCTTGGAACGGAAGGATATGGCCTGTCGGAGGAGACCCTGAGAGCCTGTGACTATACGGTAAAAATCCCCATGTCCCACGGCGTGGATTCCCTGAATGTGGCCGCGGCCAGCGCGGTCGCTTTCTGGGAACTGGGAAAAGGGCCGGGAAAATAAGAGGAGGCGTGTATGGAACAGAATACGGAAGAAATCTTAAATAACAGAAAACGGATCTACGACCTGCAGAGAGATATCCATCTGTTCGGCGTGCATCTGATGGTGGATGTGATCACGGAGGAGAAGGACGGAAGGAAGGTTTACAAGGATTACATGAACATGACCAACGCGTTCTGCTACAGCTTCCCGATCAATCCGGGAGAGAAGTGGGAACGGCTTCCGGCCGCAGATCTGCTGGAAATCTACAGAAAGCAGGGCTGAAGGCAAGGTACCTGGTATGATTCAGTGTGAATTGTAACCATCAAGTACGAAAATCAGTGGAAGTGAACGTTATAGCTCTTCCCAGCATATCATATTTGTTGTATACTCTTTTCAGGAGGTATCGCAATGGGTATTTATCTGAATCCTGGGAAAGAAGCTTATGCGGAGGCAGTAAACTCTCCCGTCTTTGTCGATAAGACAGAGATGATTCTCTATATAAATTCTGTAGTAAAGACTGAGCAGAAATATGTCTGTGTTTCCAGGCCAAGGAGGTTTGGCAAGTCCATGGCAGCCAACATGCTTTGCGCCTATTACGGTACTTGCGCCGATAGTTATTCATTATTTGAAAAAACGAAGCTGGGATTAACAGAGAACTGGGATCAGTATCTCGAAAAGTTCAATGTACTCTTTCTGACAATGACTGACTTCTTTAATGATCATATGTCAATTGCCGAGTCTCTGGACCGCCTGAAAAAGCGCATCCTGGATGAACTGGATGAGGCGTATCCCGGAGTCAGATATGATCAGTCTGATTTTTTGTTCAGCATGGGGAAGTTCTACCAGCATTCGCTGAAGCAATTTGTCATCATCATTGATGAATGGGATGTTGTCTTCCGCGAGAAAAAAGAGGATAAAGAGGGGCAAAAAAACTATCTGGACTTTTTGCGCGACTGGCTGAAAAACAAACCTTATGTAGCTCTGGCATATATGACCGGTATCCTCCCAATCCGTAAGTATGGAAAGCATTCCGCACTGAACATGTTTGACGAGTACTCTATGATACAACCTATGCAGCTGGCACGATTCACCGGGTTTACCGAAGAAGAAGTGCAGGATCTGTGCAATCAGTACCAGATGGATTATCAGGATATAAAGAACTGGTATGATGGATACCAGCTGAGCGATTGGATTCCGGTTGAAAAACGTGGGTTATACAGGGAAAGAATGTACTCTGAACACAGTCTTTCCGTCTATAGCCCCTTGTCTGTAGTCAACGCAATGAGGAATGGGATCATTCGGAATTACTGGAACAAGACCGAAACCTACGAGGCGCTTGCCGAATTCATCCGTATGGATTTTGATGGCCTGAAAGAGTCGGTTGCTCTGCTTATGGATGGCGGACGGCTGAAGGTAGATACCTCGTCCTAGCAGAATGACACGACAACTTTTTACGGGAAGGATGATGTTCTGTCGCTCCTGATCCATCTGGGTTACCTGGGCTATGAAAGTCAAAGGGGAGAAGTCTTTATCCCTAACCGGGAAATCCAGGACGAGTTCAGTACATCAACCCGGACAAAAGGCTGGCATGATATCTTCAAAGCTTTCCGTGCTTCAGAGGAACTGCTTGAGGCAACGTGGTCAGGTGATGAGGAAAAAGTTGCTGAAATGGTGGAGAAAGCTCACAACCAGGCGGCAAACAAAACCTATAATGACGAAGCTGCATTAAGCTATGGTATCCAGCTTGCCTATTATGCAGCCTTAAAATACTACACTGTTATTCCGGAAATGGACAGTGGAAAGGGATTTGCAGATATAACTTTCCTGCCTTCTCCAAAGTTCCCTGATAAACCGGCTATACTGGTAGAATTGAAATATGAAGAAAAGGAGAATACTGCTATAGATCAGATCATCCGTCAAAATTATCCTGACAGGCTGACGCATTATAAAGGTAATCTTCTGCTGGTTGGTATCACTTATCAAAAAGGCCTGCAGAATACAAGCCCTGAGTTTAAGCATCATACCTGTAAGATCATTAAGGCCTGAAGTCTTTTACATAGTGAATGCCTGGACCGTACTTTTGGACAGGCATTCTTTTTCAGTATAGCGCCTGTGGTTTCCCAAGGTATCTGGTTCCTTTACCCTGCGACGCTCCCCGCTGCCGGATTTCAGAGAAATCTGCCGGACTGCCGGCCTCATCGGTGTCTTCGAGGAGATTATGAATCCTGCCAGCGCAGGAGCGATCTTCCGCAGCGCGTCTGCTTTATCCATGGACGGGATGTCAGCCGTCTGCCCGACCTTCTGTCTTGCCCCCCTGTCTCATCTTTCTGGATCTGTCAGACAAA
>CACZNZ010000066.1 GCA_902782625.1 uncultured Lachnospiraceae bacterium
ACAAAGGTACACTAAAGACAACCTTTAAAATCAACAAGAGAGGACAAAGCATTTCCACGTCCAAATCGAGCTATACAGTGAAGCATTCGGAGATAAAAAAGAAGGCACAGACTGTTTCCCTGGACGTAAAGGCTGCAACGGAACTGTCTTATGAGTCATCCAACAAGAAGTATGTTACGGCATCAAAGGGCAAAGTAACGGTCAAGAAAGGAACTCCGAAGGGGACGTACACGATTACGATCACCGCGAAAGCAACAAAGAATTACAAAGGTGCCTCGAAGAAGGTAAAGATAGCTGTTAAGTAAGGTCAAGCACAATTGCGAAAAAGAAGAAAATATGGGAATACCGTGTCGATTATACAGGTGCCCGTAGTGAACGCACGAAATGATAGCTGAATGAAAGGAGATTGTCTATGTATACTAATGTTGGCAGGAAAATAAAAGGAGCAGCTGTTTTTGCATTCTGGGTCGGGGTTATTGTTTCATGTATTATAGGCTTTGTATTGATAATCATCGGCATAAAGATAAGCAGCAGTTATTATCAACAAGGGAGTGGGATGACGCAGATTATTGCGGGCCTGGCGATTGCAATTGTGGGCAGTATCTGCTCTTGGCTTGGAAGCCTGTCGCTGTATGGTTTTGGTGAATTGATTGAGTATAGCAGGAAGATGGAAGACGATATCAATACAATATCAACCAAACTCCCAAAAGTAGGATTTGATAAAGCGTTTTCATCTTTTCAGACAAACCGGGAACTATCGGAAGGGAGTGCAGAGCATGCGTCTCGAAATGAATGAATGCGGCAAATGCGAAACAAATAAGATGACACCATGAAGCATTTGTGTACTTCCGATTGTATTTATGCTAGAATGATTCCGGATCCGGCAATACGTAGCAGGACGATAAAGTTACCCCCCAAAAAAAGAATGCAATTTGATGTGTTATGATCCATCTGAAAACAAGAAAACATATAGCTATCGGAGAGGTGAACAGAGATGAAAAAGAAAGTATTCGGTCTGTTGTTGATGTTATTCACAATGTGCCTGCTTTTCACAGTGCCTGTGATGGCCGCATCGAGCAGCAAGAAGGCTAAAAAAGCGTATAGGAAGGCGATCCTTAACGGACAGATCAACATCCCTTCCAAGGCACAGACGGCGGTTAGTGATGCTAATGGAGACGGTATTCCGGAACTGATTGTATTTAATAAAACGCGGTACAATGGGTGCAGCCTGAAAATCTACTCTTATTTGGGCGGCAGTGTTAAAAACATCGTTAGTCAATCTGCTGATTTTTCAACAAGATACAATCCTTCTACCCGGAGTTTCCACATGTACGGTGAGGGGGCCGGCATGTGGAGGGAGGATTACCAGCTAAGGGGCACAGCGTTCGTAAAAACCCGAGCTTATTCTGCAGGACCGGGATTTGGCGGGCTTTCCTATTATAAAACGATAAACGGTGTGCGGCAGAGCATAACGGAGGATGAATGCAGGGCTGCTTTCCGGGCGGCATTGAATTGCAATAATGCGCTTAAGAGAAGATCAAAAACAAAGCTTTTAAAAATCCTGAAATGAGGAGGCTGCTGCTTTAGCACATCTGTTGCAGACAAAACCGGTCGACAGAGGGAGGTTCGGATATGAGACAATTGAAAGCATATTTCATGATACCCCTTATGGGCCTTATGCTCATGGGAACGAATAACAGTGTTTTTGCTGATGTGAAAGAAGGCGACAGGGATCTGGGAGAAGACTTATACAGTGCCATTTTGGATGTCTATTCAGAGGGATACCAATCCTATATGAACGGGACTATGTCCTGGGAAGAGGAGCAGACACTCTATGCAGCAAACAGTGTTTTTGAGCCTTATGACTTACATGGATCCGACTTTGACGGAGCGGAATATCACCGAGATCTCGGATATGCGTTTTATGACCTGAATGAAGACAATGTTCCTGAGCTGCTGCTTCAGTCTTATCCCGGCGATGGGGAATCCGATTTTTACGGATATGACGCCATTTATACAATGCAGGACGGTGCACCGGTTCTGCTGGATAATTCATGGTACCGGGATCAGCTATATCTTTTGGAAAATGGATGTGTTACACACGAACTCAGTGCCGGATCTATGACCTATGTCGTTGAAGTATTTGAACTTCAAGGATGTGAGCTGTTCAAGCGTGCTTCAGAGGATATTCACGACCCGGATTCGCAGATGGCAATTGTGAATGGGGAAGACGGAAGATATATCGAAGAGTATTACCCTGAAGAGGACGTTTTCTTGAAAACGTATTACTATCTTCCAAGCTTTTATCATATTTCTGAGTATGCCTGATCAATGGCAAACAGAGAAGACCAAAGCCCGAAATCCCTACCTGTAGGGGTGTCTCATGAAGATATAATGAAACTCCGGATATCATTGTAGTTACCGAGGAATGTGAATGCGAAACAAAGACATTCATATTCCTCGTTTTTTGAGTTTGTAGAGGATCAGAAGCTTGATCTCTTGACAGATTTGAACTTCAAGGATGTGAGCTGGTTATGCGTGCTTCAGGGAATACAAAATAATCCTGTTTTGCATTCAACATAGATTTATATGTATAATGGGTGTATGAAGTGCATTCGATTCTATTCCTGAGTGCATGAAAACGACCGGAGGAGGTATTTGCTTATGAAGAAGTTTCTGGCCATGGCGGCGGCACTGTGCACGATGTTCACTCTCCCTGCG
>CACZNZ010000067.1 GCA_902782625.1 uncultured Lachnospiraceae bacterium
ATTCTTGAACTGTTGGTGGTCTTGTTCCAACCAAACTCATCTCGCCCTTTAATACATTAAGGAATTGAGGAAACTCGTCGCACTTTGTCAACAGACTAAACTTTTGCACACAAAAAAGTGGCTGTACCCCTGTATTTTCAAGGGTTTCAGCCACTTTTCAATTATTTAGTACTTGCCTTACATGATCCTTGTTTAGTCCTATAATCTCATACTTTTTCGCTTATTCAAAAATTAGTTTTTGTCTCTAAAGGAAGCCTCCCGGACTGCTTACCAACGCCTCCCATCTTCAAGATTTTCAGGATCTACAAACTGATTCGGTGCTATCTGCCGGACCTCTTCCAGTTTGTACTCCACAAGTCTATGCTCTGGATACGATACCCCAGTTACATTATATGTTTGAGTAACATCCCAACCACATTTTTTATATATGACTGACAGGAGAGGGATGCTGCTAATCTCAAATTGAAAACGTTCTCCCACATCAACAACCGGCACGCGGAAGCCTTCCTTGTCAATCTTCTCACAACATTGTACAGCTATGCGTTTTTTTCCATCATTGTAAAGGAATCGTACATATTCCGGATTCCCAAGTTCTATGATTGTTGCATGAGAAACCAACAGCCTTCCTCTGATAAGAGAAAAAGACATCCCGAGTCTATTATCAGTTTTGGTATTGCTGCTCATATTATTCCTCTTGATCTATCTTGATTGAAACAAATGAATTCCCGTTCTTAAGCATATCTATATCAAATATTCGTTGTGATTTTACAGGTATCCCAAAAGAGTTCTCCCAATCGTCAGGATAGAAAGGTTTACGCTTCATAGTTTCCTCTTCTGCCTTACGCTCAGCCTTTTCCTCATCAGGGACAGCAGAACCTGGCGGCTCAGTCAGAACCTCTTCCTTGGTTTTCTTTTTTCTCTCATAGATGATCTCACATTGCTCAAGATCGAACACATAAATAGTCCCCTCCGGTAGGTCAAGTCTTTCGCCTTGTACCTTGTACCTGCATTTGTCACTCCAGTCCATAAGTTTATATAAATTCTGCGTAAAATGAGTGCTCCTAATCTTACGCGACGTGCGTTTATCTGGTTTGGCTACACACCACCTTTGAGCGTCTCTTACATTTTCGCTGCTTTCCTGAATAACAATGCTGTGCCTTCCGGAATTGATCATAATCTCTATATAGACAGTATCTTCAAGGCCGTTGATGCAGGCAGTATTGAAAGTGATGCTGTCTTTTCGAATAACTGCGGCAGGCTCCCTTATGTGGGCAAACATCTCTCGTCTTACGATCTGATACCCATCGTAGCTAAAAGGTTCCTTCTCATTTATAGCAGCATTGCCTTCATTCTGGTTGAAACCATTCATACTGCCCGCCTCATATCTTCGATTATTCTTTGAGTTTCTCGCTTCACCTTATCTAAAACATGTTGACTGACATTACCGGCAATCGAAAATTGCTTTGCTGGACGTAATATTTCCCAATCACCTTTGTATTGGATTCTTTCGAAGTACCATACGTTATTATTTTTTGCACTTCTACCAAAGCTGTTAGTCCATCTCTCTGGCAGTACCTGCTCGAGACGCGCGGGTTCTGCCTCCTCACAGTCTCTTGATGTTCCTTCAGAAGTGGCATCACAGTCAGTTTTTTCTACATTATTAATAACTTCTTTATCAACGTCCATTTCTTCAGGAACCAACCGGATAATCTCTGGTTCAGATAGATCAAACAGCAGCATTTGAGTTTCCCCATCTGACAGGTATTGCCCGCAGAGCTTCACCCTGTCTGTAGGGTCCCAGCCAGTTATTGCAAATAATGGACCTGCAAAACCTGTAATACTCTTGGATAGAGGCATCCATTTATCATTTCTGAGCGTACCCCATCTGAATGCATTTGGATTACCTTCTTCACAGGGGCGAATCGCTATACACTTTTCCACAGTATTAATGAGCAACTCGACATACTCAACATTTTCGAATTTCCTAAGGCACGTAGTATTGAATTTGATTCTGTTATTACTGATTCTCATAGTGGGTTTCTCAAGAGTAGTGAAGAACTCAGCCCGGACTATCTCATATCCATCCAGGTCAAAGCTGCCGCTGACATGATCCTTCCTTTTCTTCTGCTTTCGTCCAGAATCGGCCCTCTCTTCACGTAAATTGTAGATGCTTTCTGAGGCATCACAATAATCATCCTTCGTAAAGCCACGACAACTGCGATTTATAGATACAAACCCCTGAAGAATGCCCTCATCAACTACATTTATGGTCGGAAAGTTGTGTGGATCTCTTGTATATTTGTCCAGTTCCATCTTGGTCTGTACAGCATCAAATACCTCACGACTTACAATCGCCTCATGGTGATTGTTCTGTCTTATCTGTTTTCTATTTTGTCGGTTTTTCCTCTTCTTATGCTCCCAGAAGTCATATGTATAAGTTTTCCAGCTGAGAATATCACCACAATAACGCTCATTTTTGAGGATACTTCTTACCCCTGCTGATCTCCACTTAATGTTGCCTTTCTTTGACGGCCTGCCTAGTTCATTCAAAAGCTGCGCTGTTTCTTCCAGAGAAAAGCCTGCTAAATATGAATAAAACATTAATTTTACAGTATTTGCCTCGACAGAATTGACAAT
>CACZNZ010000068.1 GCA_902782625.1 uncultured Lachnospiraceae bacterium
ATGATGTACTTTTTCAGGATGGTCGCCGGCTTTTCTGAAATCTTAATGCGGCGTGATTTACCACCCTTTCCATGGATCAGGACAGAAACTTTTCCATCTTTCAGAAAACTGACATCCCCGACAGTCATCGAGCAGATTTCATCTGACCTCATGCCGGTTGCATACATTGTGGAAAGGAGTGCTTGATCTCTGTATCCGGTTTGGTCTTTAACACCAGGAAGCGAAAGAAAAATCTTTGTCTCCACTTGTGTAAAATATGCACGTTCCTTCGCGTCAGTAAGCTTCTTGTAAGGCAGCTTGACACATGCTGTCCGGAAACACGAAGCAGCCTCGAAGTTCCTGTTTTGAGCATACTCGGAAAACTTAACAATTGCTGCCAGTCTTGAATTGCGTGTTGATGCACAACATTTCCTGTCTGTCTGCAGCCATTTTAAGAAATCCGCCAGCATCTCGTAATCCAGCACTGAGAAATCAACACTGTCAGCAAACAGCCCCTTTTTTTCATAGAGAAATTGGAATAAAAGCCGCCAGCTGTCACGATAGGATTTTATAGTATTTGGACGTTTTCCTTCCTCATCTGGAAGATAAGCATTCAGCCAATGCTCAAGCATTTCGAGGAGTATGGATTGTTTTTTCATCATACCACCTCCTCGTATACATCGTGCCAGATATCATCATCCGGATAAATATCGACAGATGCATCATCAAACCGCCCGAGCTCATCCGGAAACATCTCAGCGCTAAAACGCAGATATTTTTCCGTTTCACGTAAACTGTCATGCCCCAGATATAAAGAAAGATACGGAATGGCATCATTTAGATGAATTCCCTGATTCTCCAGACGCTTGAAAGCTTTCAGGGCAAAATTATGCCTGAAGCAATGCGGACATATGCCCCTGCCATATTTCTTCCTGCCATGGCTGGATATATCGTTCCATTTTAAAATGTTGGCAAATCGGTTTTCTATGTCATGCTTTTTAAGCGGAGACCCGAAGTCCGTTTTAGGGAAGATGTAGAAATTTGGCATACCGATTAGTCCCATCGCCATACAGTACTTTTCAAGTGTCCTTGTAAGCGAGTCTGACATTGGAACAATACGCTCTTTATGCTCTTTTGCATGAACCATGGTCAAGACACCTTGCTTCAAGTCGACATACTTCATCTGCAAAGAGAGAGTCTCTGTCAGTCTTGTACCGCAGCTCTCAAGAATCCTCAATACCATAGGGAGTTCAGCCTTGATGTACGGAAGAGGATTCTTCCCTCCGCATGGGTAGTCATCAGCACAAGTAAATATAGAGGATACTTCGTCTTCCGTGAAATAATGCGTAACATATACGTCAGGCACTCTTCTTACATGGGGAATATAGCATTTGGCTATTCTCATACTGGAGAGATATTCAAAAAACTTTCTGAGTGACATTACATACGTCATAACAGTTGAATCAGATAGCGTTGCCAGTGAATGGATCCAGGCACTGACGGTATCTTCATCTATGTCAATATCGGAGCAGCCTATGCGATGCAGAAAGGAATCAAATTCGTAAAGCTGTGAATATCTGTGCTCAAATGAAGATTCCGATAAGCTGGGCTTTGCGTACTCCATATACTGGATTATGTATTTGCCGATTGGGCTTGAGAAAACCTTTTCGTTCAAAAGAACACCTCCTCTCCATTGAGAAAGCGTTCAAAGAATCCAGATGGTTCTCTGGCTTCTAAAGCGCAGAGCCTTAGACGTTCAATATCAAGCCTGGCGTAATGCTTTATAGCGTCTTCACTTCTGTGACCAAGGACTTTTCTTGTTTGATCATACGACTCGCCTGTATTGACCATATCTGTGGCCAATGAAGACCGGAGGGAGTGAGCTCCATGCTTTTTATTTGATATATCAACATTTGCGATCCTGAACGCTTTAGAAACTATTCCATGAATAGCTATTGCGCTTACCGATTCATACGGGGCCTTATGCATCATGAATATATGGTTATCTTCAGAATCTGGGCGTCCGGCATTGATGTATTCTAAAAGGGCGTCCTTGACGTCTTGAACCAGATAGATAATATGTGGATCCTTGGTTTTATCTTGATCAAACATTATGGTGTCATTACTAAAATTGACCTTGTCAAAAGACAAACCAGCTATATCGCCGCTTCGGAGACCCAGTCGGTTTGCAAGAAGGATGATGGCATAATCGCGCTTTCCTAAGGGCGTATTCCTATCAGGGGTACTTTCAAGATTGATTCTTTCTTCTTTGGTGTAGGTCGACGGCAAATGAAACACCCTATGGATTTTCGGGATCAGAGTCGAATAATCATAATCAATGTATTCATTTGCAGCAATAAATCTGAGAATTTCACGATAATGGCCATAATGCTCTTGATTCGATTCAGCCAAAACCACTTTTTCGATATGTGCAGGTTCAAAGTCGTTAATGGCATGGCATCCGAATTCTACAGCACGGCACATAAATCTGGCAAATGAGGCCCTCTTAAGTTTTATAGTTGCCGGGGCGTTCCCCTTTTCACCGCACCAGCATATGTAATGTTCTTCTATGTGGACAAACTGGGGTGGTGTCGTTTTAATTTGCTTTCTGCAATGATATATGCGGTAAGACATTCCAAGCAGGCAGTCATCAAGCCTTGATATGAATGCCTTAAAGTCACGCTGTCTTTTTGGTGTTTCAGTACAGTATTGAGAGTTAAGAAACAATTCGCCGACATTAGTGGAGTAATCCTCAATACC
>CACZNZ010000069.1 GCA_902782625.1 uncultured Lachnospiraceae bacterium
GCATGGTCACCGAAGAAATCGGTAAAGATCTCCAAGGGCGTTGCTGAGACATTAAAGGCGCCTACATCCTGCAAGTTTGTAGACGGAAATGATGGAGACAATAAAATCAAATGGACCAAAGTGGATGGAGCAACAGGCTATTTGGTTTATGCTAAGAAGGGCGAAAATGGGACCTGGACGAAGTTGGGAACTACAACAAGTTTGACTTATACTGATAAAAATGTTAAAACAGGTGTTTACATTTATTACAGAGTTAAGGCATATAAGATCAAGGCAGATGGAAGCACTATCTATGGAAAGTATAAGGAAACACCTTACGGGACAATATGGTATTATGAACCGAATTGTACTATAACATATGCCGATTCCGATTATTATGGTACGACTCAGGTATTTGCTTATGGTATTAAAAACAATGGAAAGAAGACATTAAGAATATACTCCAATAATTCTCTCGTAAGCGATGGAAACGATGACTCTTATAATTCATACCTCACTTTAGTCGATGTAAATACTTATGAAGATGTAGCCTATGTTGACATCGGGCCCGGAGATTATGAAGTAATACTGTTCAGAACTAAATACGGAACAGATTCCAGGTATACTGGAGATACTAAAGTATACTTCAAAGCTAAATTCGACGGAATCCATTATATTATGTGTCTTTGCGAGAACGAAGGATCTTCGTACTGGTTAGACCCGGATTACCAATAATTTTCTGAATCGCAAATAGTAAATGAGCCCGGTCGGAAGACCGGGCTTTTAAATGCCTGTATATGAGCAAAAGTGCTTTTATAAAGTACCATATTTATGATATAATTTATTAGTTAATATATTTCTAAAATCACAGTATTATTTGGAGACCGGAGCTATGAAAAAAGTCTTTAAACAATCATTGATATGCATATTGTCGGTAATGATCACAATTACCATGTTCCCCGCGTATGCTTTCGCAGAAGTGGAGGCGGACATAACGGAGAATGCGGAAGTTATCGAGGCAGAGCTTCCTGAAACCGCGGAACCAGAAGAAGAACTGCCGGATACCTCAGTAGTTATCGAGGCAGAGCTTCCTGAAGAGGTATATAGCGAGGAAGAGCCGCTGGATAACGATGAGCTCTTCGCGGAATATGCTGAATCGATCCTGTATGGCGAAAGCGAGGCACCGCTTTTAAGGGCACGAAAGGCCGTTCCGGAAGGATTGAACGGCTTGATCTACAGCAAGCTCAAAGGAGAGATCGCACTGGTAGCTGACGGAACAAACAGTTCCACAGCGTTCGAGGTAACTCTTGCTGATCTCGGCCTGGAAGATAAAACCTGGACTGCCAGTGAACTTGGAGTGGATGCTATCGTTGTAGACGGCGGCATAAGTCAGGATGCCATGAAGGCGCTTCAGACTGCTCTCGGAATTAACCTTAACACAATTATCAGTTCACTTCTGGCAGACTGCCCTTATGAACTCTACTGGTATGACAAGACAGTGGGAGTCAGCATGTCCGGACCGAGGATAGGAGCTTCGTACAACGGATCAGAATACGTGATGAAGCTGAACTCCGGCTATACATTCAGTCTGGCTGTCGCGGAAGGATATTCAGCAGGCGAATATCAGGTTGATACTACCAAAGTAGACCGAGTACATCATGCTGTTGATACGGCTGCAGCGATTGTAAATAATGCAGCATCCGAAAACGACTATAACAAACTTTATAGCTATAAAGATGCCATCTGCAGCAGAGTAACATATAACCATGATGCTGCAAATGACGACGCCACACCTTACGGCGATCCATGGCAGCTGATATCTGTTTTTGATGACGATGCAGCTACCAACGTAGTATGCGAGGGATACTCCAAAGCATTCCAGTATCTTTGCGATAAGACTGCTTTTGATGGAGACATCAACTGCGTTTCCGTATCAGGTCATATGGACGGAGGAACCGGAGCAGGAGCCCACATGTGGAACATATTAACCATGGAGAATGGCTTGAATTACCTGGTTGACGTTACTAACTGTGACGACGGATCAATCGGAGCACCTGACCAGCTGTTCCTGGCCGGATTCGACAGCGGAAGCAAGGACGCAGGATATGTATTTAACGCAAATGGCTCAAATATTAATTACACTTACAACAATGATACTCTCAATTTATATGACAGCGAGCTTAACATAGCTGACAGCGACTACACATATCACGAGTGGAGCGACTGGACAGTTGTGACAGAGCCGACCTGCACAGAAACAGGGCTCGAAAAGAGAACCTGCAGCCTCTGCGGAGAAGAGCAGACGAGGGTGTTAGATATCAGACATGAACTGACAAAAGTAGAAGCTTTAGATTCAACAGAATTCGAAGAAGGTAATATCGAGTACTGGGTATGCTCAGAATGCGGCAAATATTTTGCTGATGAATCCGGAGCGCAGGAGATAACCGCTGACAGTATCGTAGTACCTAAAAAAGATCCGGTATATGCTGAATTAAGCTGGAACCTTGAGGGCGGAGTTCTTACAGTATCCGGTGAGGGATGGATGCAGGATTTCGCCAAAGCATCAGATGCACCCTGGTATTCAGAAAGAAATAATATAGAAATGATCATTGTATCTGAAGGCTTAAGAACAATAGGAAGCAAGGCTTTCTATAATTGTTCCAATGTCAAAAGCGTGGAAATAGCCTCCAGTGTCAGAATGATCAGTTCATATAGTTTTTATGGCAACGCTTCACTTAAAGAGGTGATAATACCTTCAAGATTTGTAAGTATCGGTGATTCAGCTTTCAGAACTTGTACGAAACTGCAAAAAATCCAGTTCGAAGGAAACGCACCGGAACTTGGTAAATACGTGTTTACTGATACATCAGCTTCACTGAATGTACATTGCTATGAAAACACCACAGGCTGGGATGGCAGTGTCTGGTCAGACATGAATGTTGTTGTTGATCATAAATTTGATAAAGTTATAAGCCGGGTAGAGCCGACATGTACGGAAGACGGGTACATAAGAGCGGTTTGTTCTATATGCGGTAAGACCATAAGTGAGACCATACCTGCTCTTGGACATGATTTCGAAAATGGATATTGTACAAGATGTGAAGCGAGAGAAACTATCAGCTCCGGAAGCTGCGGCGAGTATGCTGAATACGTATTATATGGCGACGGTGAGCTGATCATATCCGGCAGCGGTGAAATCACAAAATTTTTCTCATCGGATTCAGATAATATAAAGAGAGTTGTAATTAATAATGGAATTACAAGTATAGGGGACGCTGTATTTACTAGTTGCACTAATATTACCAGTGTAACTATGCATGAAAGTGTTACGAAAATTGGGAATCACGCATTTTCCGATTGCAGCAGTCTGAGAGACATAACGATCTCTGAGGGAGTAAAAAGTATAGGGAACTATGCATTTTATGGCTGTGAAAGTTTGAATAATATAACTATACCTTA
>CACZNZ010000070.1 GCA_902782625.1 uncultured Lachnospiraceae bacterium
CCGAGATGGAAACGATATCTGCCACCGCCTCCTCTGTCAGCCAGCCGGCTTTTTTTACAATCATATCATCGATAAGAGGCAGGACAGAATATCCTCCTCCGTAGGTCATGATACCAATCAATAAAAAAGTGAAGAAAAGCCTGACAGCTGTCATAAGTTCACCTGCTTTCTTCTCCTGGTAAACAGAATAAAACGCAGAATTCCGACCACAAAACCGGCCAGGATCAGGAAGATCGCGTTCATCCTGAACACAACCGCCGCCACTGCTGCACCCGCCCAGATGATTATGGTAAAATAGTCTTTCTTTTTGAAAAGGCTGATTGATAAAGAAAGCGAAACACTCAGAACAAGTGCTGCCGCACAGGCACGCACTCCTTTGAATGCATTTATGGCGGCTCCGCCTGAACGGATCTGGTCATAGAACAGAGATATGACGCAGATTATCGCCAGCGGAGGCAAGGCGCTGCCAGCGGCACTGGCGAGAGCACCCCTGAGTCCGAAAAGCCGATAGCCAATCAGCATTGCCGTATTGACAGATGTTGCTCCGGGTGAAGATTGTGCTAACGTAAGCAGCTCCAGCATCTCTGTTTCATCAATCCACCCCAGTTTTTCGACAAACTGTTTTTGCAGCATTGAAATAATGGTTGATCCTCCCCCGAATGTAACCAGGCTCAGAATGAAACAATGTAAAAAAAGCGAAGGGAGCGTAGGAGAGTTTATTCCATGTTTCATATCGAAATATACCCCTTTTCCAGATAATACTTGAGTAAAATATGGTCTATCTGTCGATTATTACTGACCGAATCAGCACTTCCCGGGCTGTCATCGTAATACATGATCTCAAAGCTGCTGCCGGCTTTTTTACAGAAAGAAAGAAACAGCTGATTTTCTGACAGGCTATGGGGCAGAATGACTGCCATCAGGTATTTCTCCAAAGAAATCGGTGTACGCAGTATATTTTCCAGAGTCCGGCACCTTGTATCAAAAAAAACCTTTTTAAATTCCACAATCCTTTCCAGCATAGAATAACCAAATTCTTCTACACTGTCCATGAGCCGGTATAGATTTTTATCTTTCGCCAGACTGAAGTAATAGTATGCGTTATCCCCATAATTCAGAGTTATAAAGCGCTTTATCATGTCCTGATCTGCAGGAATGCGGAACAGATTAATATCCAGCTCATTATCGAGGATTTTTCTGTAACGGTTCTCATGGTATGCCCCTGTGTCAAATAAAAAAACGTTCTGGATCAGCTCTGGTGCAGGTCGGATAACAAAACATACCGGTCTGGATAATTCGCGGTAAGAAGGTCGTCCGATAAAGGTGTATACCAGATTCTCGCCAAATACATCACACGGTACCGGCTCGATGAAACCGCTGCGAAAATAATCCAACGCAGTTGGTTTTTCCTTTCCCGACTGTCTTGCACTATCCGCTTTATGGAGCAGGGGAAAAAGAGGGAGAGAAGGATCCGGCTTTACATCGGTAATGCTCGCTTCAAAGCTGGTCTTTTTATATTTTTTTAAGGTGAGCGTTTTCCCTGAATGAAGCATCTTCCCCATCCTTTTCTTTTGCAGACCTGCACCGGAAATTAAAACCCCATGTAAATCGTGATCAGGGACAATCCATAAAGATGCGCAGGGTAGAAATATTTGTACAAAACACGAAACCAGCGCGGAGGATTGCCATACTGCCCGTTATACAGCGCGATCACAGGAATAAGAAGCAGTGTGACAGAGTTAGTTCGGAACAGATAGATTATAGGATCCCAATAGACAGTTCCATCGACAACAAAAGTGCGGAAATTGAAATATACCTCCTGTAAGACATATCCGGAACAAAACACAAGCATTACTGCTGCCGCCCCCATCAGACGTCTGCAAAAGCTCTGGCTTCCATATCGTTCCAGATACCATCTCATAGCCAGTAAGGTGACGATACCCAGACCAAAGTATCCCAGATTGCACAGAAAATTCAGCACAATCACAATTCCCCATAAAGGAAGCCGAAGCCAGCGATGGGGGAGCCTGTCAGCCAGAAGGGCTGCCAGAACAAAGCACAGGAACTGAAGGATCTGATTTTGTGATCTCCAGTCCAGCCATCGCCCGAAGGCAACATAGTCATAGGCAAATTCGGACACAACAGCCAATATCAGCAGCTGGAATACATATTTTTTCATCCGTCCGGAATCTGAACGCAGATGCAGGTATGAATCCGCAAGCAGAAAGGCGTACAGCGGGAACGAAAGACGGCCAATGTACCATGCCAGACTCGACACGTTAAACAGGTAATTACAGTGATCCGTCAGCATAGTCGCCATTGCGATAATTCTCAGAATGACAGCATTCATAATCTTATTCCTCTTATTAAAGCATACAGGTAACATTAAAGCATTGATATCACGTCTATTGTATAACACTGAACTTATTCACGCAAGATAACTCTCGCCGGCTGTGGAGTGTAGCAAAGGAAAAACCGGCCCGGAATAAGATCCGGGCCAGTCTGATCATCTGACTCTTTTCTTCTCTTAATCGCCGGCTGAAGACAACGCAGTCAGGACGGGATTCAGGCAGGCAGATTTCCCAGGTTATTGATGAACAGTGCCTTAAGCACTGTTCACAAATAACTCAAGAATTCTACTTGCCCAAATCCAAATCTGACTGCGTTGTTGTCAGTCAGCGATGCCCGCATCGCTTCCTTCCGCCGTCTTGCAGATTTGAATTTGTTCTGCGCAG
>CACZNZ010000071.1 GCA_902782625.1 uncultured Lachnospiraceae bacterium
AGACAAAGCATTCTGTTTTTACTATCAGGAAAACCTGGATGTCTTAAGACAGATGGGGGCAGAACTGGTATTTTTCAGCCCGGTGGAAGACAGTCATCTGCCGGAATCCATTGGTGGAATCTATCTGGGCGGAGGTTATCCGGAGGCTTATGCAAAAAAGCTTTCTGCCAATGAATCGATGTTATCTGATATCCGAGATGCCGTAGCACAGGGAAAGCCTCTGATAGCAGAATGTGGTGGATTTATGTATACTGCTGATCATATAGTGGATACAGCCGGCAATAAGGAACCAATGCTTGGTCTGGTGGATACAGATGTGATTATGACAAAAAGACTTTCCATGCAGTTTGGCTATGTGACGCTGACAGCGAAGGAAAAGAATGCCTTTATGGATCAGGGTGAATCCATACGGGCCCATGAATTCCACTATTCAAAGGCTGAAGACGGGGGAAATGCCTGCAGGATCGAAAAGTATTCCGGAAAGCAATGGGAAGGGGTTCACAGCAAAGGGCGTTTGCTGGCAGGATATCCTCATCTGTATTTCCATAACTGCAAAGATGTGGCAAAGCGGTTTGTCGATATGGCCGCAGAATATACGGAGTAAACTATGAAACTGTTGATTGCATTTGCAGCAGGATTCGCGGCGGATCTGATATTTGGAGATCCCCACGGATTGATTCATCCGGTTCAGATTATCGGATGGTTTATTGACAAAATCAAAAAAATCCTGCAGAAAATGATATATGGCGTTACATTCCAGGAGATGACGGAAGCAGGAAAGGAGAGGAAGAAGGCAGCAGAGCTGACAGCGGGATTCTTTCTTGCCGTCATCATTGTAGGGGGAACCTATCTGGCTTTTTTTGGGATTTTGCTGCTGGCCGGTAAAGTCCATCCTATGCTTAAGTGGGGGCTGGAAGCTTTCTTTATCTATCAGATCCTGGCAACGAAAAGCCTGAAAAGAGAATCCATGAAAGTCTATCGCAGACTGAAAGCAGGTGATCTGCCTGGAGCAAGGAAAGAGATATCATATCTCGTGGGCAGAGATACGGCGGATCTTGATGAGAGTGAAGTGGCAAAAGCCGCTGTGGAGACAATTGCGGAAAATACGGCAGACGGCGTAATCGCCCCTATGTTTTATATAGCTATCGGAGGGGCACCGCTCGGCTTTGCCTATAAAGCAGTAAACACACTGGATTCGATGGTAGGATACCGCAATGAGGAATGCAGATACCTCGGCTGTGTTTCTGCCAGACTCGATGATTTGTGCAATCTGATACCGGCAAGGGTGGCAGCCTTTTTGATGATACTTGCATCAGTGATTCTCCGGTATGATCCGGTTCATGCAGTAAAAATCTACATCAGAGACCGATACAAACACCTTAGTCCGAACAGTGCTCAGACGGAAAGTGTGGCTGCAGGTGCTCTTGATATTGCACTGGGCGGCACCCATTATTATTTTGGAAAGCCTGTGGAAAAACCGGTGATCGGAGATGATCTGCGTCCTGTGGAATACGAGGATATCCGGAGAACGAACCGGTTGCTTTATGTCAGCGCATTTTTAATGGCTGCGGTATGCTGCCTGATTATATGGGAATGGAGCTTGTTAACATGATGAAAAAAGAACATGGTGGGAATATATACAAAAAATCCAGAGAAACAGGGATACCGCAGGACCGTTTTCTGGATTTTTCTGCGAATATCAACCCTCTCGGACTTCCGGATCATATCAGAGAAGCCATCATAGAGGGAATCGATGAAGTGATTCATTACCCTGACCCGGACTGTACCCTTTTAAGAGAGGCTATAGCAGAATATGAGCATGTCCGGCCGGAACAGATCGTCTGTGGCAACGGCGGAGCAGATCTTCTATACAGACTGACTTCTGCTTTGTCGCCGAAGACCATTCTGCTTCCAGCACCTTCTTTTGCAGAATATGAGGAAGCAGGCGAATCCGTCAGTGCAAGGATAAATTATTACAGAATGGGAGAAGATTTAAGGATTCATGAAGATGTGCTCTCTGGCATAGACCAGGAAACAAATTTGTTTATTTTGTGTAATCCGAACAATCCGACAGGATTACTCACACAAAGAGAATTGATAGATAAGATTCTTGCGAAAGCGGAAGAAACCGGGACGACGATTCTGGTCGATGAGTGTTTCCTGGAACTTTGTGCACAGTGGGAAGAGTACAGTGTGGTCTCAAGATTGCAGAAATACAGAAATCTGATCATTTTGAAATCCTTTACCAAGTTGTATGCGATTCCGGGTCTCAGACTGGGATATCTGATGAGTCAGAATACAGAACTGATCGACAGGATTGCCCATACCGGACAGGCATGGCCTGTGGGAAACCTGGCCCAGAAAGCGGGCATCAGAGCCATGCAAAAGCCAGAGTACAGAGATACTGTCCTCGCTGTGGTACAAAAAGAACTCGAATACATGAAGAAAGAACTGGCAAAATTACCCATAACATTGTATGATGGAATGGCGAACTATCTGTTCTTCCGGGCACCAGGCTGTACAGATCTTGATGAGAGGCTGCTGTCGGAGGGGCTGATGATTCGAAGCTGCAGGAATTATGAGAATCTTGGGGAAGATTATTACAGAGTAGCGGTAAGGCTTCATGAGGAGAACGACGTTCTCATCAGCACATTGCAAAACATTCTGACAGGGAGGTAAAATGTGATGGCAAAGGCAATCATGATACAGGGAACCATGTCGAATTCCGGGAAAACATTCGTGACAGCCGGGCTGTGCAGAGTGTTTCGCCAGGACGGGTATCGGACGGCGCCATTTAAAGCGCAGAACATGGCATTGAATTCCTATATCACAAAGGAAGGACTGGAGATCGGGCGTGCACAGGCCATGCAGGCTGAAGCGGCCGGGATAGAACCGACTCACTGGATGAATCCGATTCTTTTAAAACCGAATAGTGATATGGGCTCTCAGGTGATCGTAAACGGAGAAGTTTATGGCAATCTTACTGCCCAGGAATATTACAGAAAAAAAGATGAGTTTGTCCCGGAGATTAAAAAGGCATTTGATCATCTTTGTGAAGAGAATGATATTATTGTTCTGGAAGGGGCAGGATCACCGGCGGAGATCAATCTCCTTGAGAATGATATCGTCAATACCGGTATGGCCAGATTAGCAGACTGTCCGGTCATCCTTGTCGCCGATATCGACCGTGGCGGTGTGTTTGCAAGTGCATACGGAACGATCAAACTGCTTCCGCAGGAAGATCAGGATCGTTACTGCGGAATCGTGATCAATAAATTCCGCGGGGATGTGGAGATCCTGGAACCGGGGCTTGAGATTCTGGAAGACCTGACCGGAAAACCTGTTCTTGGTGTGCTGCCGATGGCAAAGATCGATGTGGACGATGAGGACAGCCTTTCTGACCGTCTGAAAAACAGATCTTTCACGGATGGAATCGATATAGCGGTGATCCGACTGCCGCATATCTCTAATTTTACTGATTTCGGAGTGTTTGAGCTGGTTGACGGTGTCTCTGTCCGCTATGTGGAAGATAAGAAAGAACTGGGCAGTCCTGATCTGATCATTCTGCCGGGTACCAAGAACACGATGA
>CACZNZ010000072.1 GCA_902782625.1 uncultured Lachnospiraceae bacterium
GTTGCACTGATCAGTGGTGGCGGAAGCGGACATGAGCCGGCTCACGGCGGATTTGTCGGAAAAGGTATGCTTGATGCAGCAGTTCCCGGAGCAGTGTTCACCTCTCCTGCAGTAGATCAGGTTTACGAGGCAATTAAAGCAGCTGATGCCGGCAAAGGTGTTCTGATGATCATCAAGAACTACACCGGTGATGTTATGAACTTTGAGATGGCAGCTGAGATGGCAGCTGACATGGACGGTATTGAAGTAAAACAGGTTGTTGTCAATGACGACGTAGCTGTAAAAGACAGTTTATATACCGTTGGACGTCGTGGTGTTGCAGGAACGATCTTTGTTCATAAGATCGCAGGTGCAAAGGCTGAGACAGGCGCAAGTCTTGACGAAGTACAGGCAACAGCACAGAAAGTTATCGACAATGTACGTACCATGAGTATGGCAATCAAACCTTGTATCGTTCCGGCAGCAGGTGTTCCGGGATTCGAACTTGGCGAAGATGAGATGGAGATCGGTATCGGTATCCATGGCGAGCCTGGCGTGGAGAAGAGACCTCTTGCTTCCGCAGATGAGATCGCTGATGCACTGCTTGAGAAGATCCTTGCAGATATCGATTTTGCAGGTTCCGAAGTTGCTGTTATGATCAATGGCTGTGGTGGAACTCCTCTGATGGAACTCTTCATTGTTAACAATCATGTAGCAGATGTTCTTGCTGATAAGGGCATCAAAGTTTATAAGACAATGGTAGGCAACTATATGTCCTCTCTGGAGATGGAAGGATTCTCCATCAGTCTGCTTAAGCTGGATGATGAACTCAAAGAGCTCCTTGATGCAGAAGCTGAGACACCGGCACTGGTTGTAAAATAAAACATTTCAAAAAGATTGAATGAAGGAATGAGACTATGGCAGATGTAAAAAAGGTTATCGCGATTATTGACAGAATTGCAGACGATATTGAAGATCAGAAGATGTTCCTTACGGAACTGGACAATGTGATCGGTGACGGAGACCACGGTATCAATATGGCGAGAGGTTTCAAGGTTGTCAAAGAGCTTGAGCCGACTTTTGAAGGAAAAGATATTGGCGCCATCCTGAAGATGGTCGGTATGAAGATTGTCTCCACAGTAGGCGGTTCCGCAGGACCTCTTTACGGCACGGCATTCATGAAAGCAGGAGCTTTGATGAACGGGAAGATGGAAGCCGATATTCATGATTTCATCGGTATGCTGGAAGCCGGCATCGGCGGAGTTCAGCTTCGTGGTAAGGCAGTAAAGGGTGAAAAGACCATGCTTGATTCCATGATCCCTGCACTCGACGCGATCAAAGAAGCAGTGGAAGCAGGAAGTGATGCAAAAGCTGCACTCGATGCTGGTGTCAAAGCAGCGGAAGATGGCGTGGAATATACAAAGACCATCATTGCGACAAAAGGACGTGCCAGCTATCTTGGCGAGAGAAGTCTGGGCCATCAGGATCCCGGAGCAACTTCTTTTACCATTATGCTGAAAGATATCGCTGCCATGGCATAGATTCTGAAGATAATTTGATATTTCCATGAGAAGTATTGTGGGATGATAAGACAAGGTTTTTGTCTTATCATCCTTTTTTTCTTGATGATTTGCCTCTTGACACGGATTAAGCTTATGAATACATTATAATTATGTCAAATGTAAAAAAGGAGAGTGATGCGTGATGCAGACAACGGAAATGGATTTCTCCTTTCCGGTGGAACATGCATCAAATGTGTTCGGCCAGTTTGATGCATATATGAAAAAGATAGAAAAAGCCCTTCAGGTAACGATGATATTCCGGGAGGACAGGCTGAAGATCATTGGTTCGCCGGCTCATTGTGAGAAGGCGAAGGAAGTGATTGAAGAATTGCTGCATCTTTCAGAGCGTGGCAATGATATAACTGAACAGAATGTAGATTATGCCCTTTCTCTGTCCATGAGGGATCAGGAACTGCAACTGACGCAGTTAGACAGCAGCATCATATGCCATACCGTTGGCGGGAAACCAATCAAGCCCAAGACTGTCGGGCAGAAGAAATATGTGGATCTGATCAGAGACAAGATGATTGTTTTCGGCGTGGGACCAGCCGGTACAGGAAAGACGTATCTGGCGATGGCGAAAGCTATTACCGCTTTTAAAGCAAACGAAGTCAATCGTATCATTCTTACGAGACCGGCGATTGAAGCAGGGGAGAAGCTCGGGTTTTTGCCGGGCGATCTTCAGAGCAAGGTAGATCCGTATCTGCGCCCTCTCTATGATGCACTTTACGAGATCATGGGAGCGGAAGCATTTGCTAAAAATATGGAAAAAGGACTGATTGAAGTTGCGCCTCTTGCCTATATGAGAGGGCGGACTCTCGATAATGCCTATGTGGTACTGGATGAGGCGCAGAATACAACACCCGCTCAGATGAAGATGTTTCTTACCAGGATCGGATTCGGTTCCAAAGCGATCATTACAGGAGATCAGACCCAGAAGGACCTTCCCGGTGAGACAAGATCAGGACTTGATGATGCACTTTTTATATTGAAAGATATCGACGAGATAGGAATTTGTCATCTGAGCAGTGCGGATGTCGTCAGACATCCTCTGGTGCAGAAGATTGTCACTGCCTATGAGAATCATGACAAAAAAATTCAGGAAAGAAAGAAGCAGAAGGAACTGCGTGAACGTCGCAAAGAGCAGAAAGAACAGATGAGAGAGAACCGCTATGCTGATCATATGCGCAGCAAAGGAGATAAACGGTGAGAACACAGATCAGTTATGAATATCCTGAGATCGTCATAAATGAATATGAGAAAATCATTGAAGCGGTGACAGAAAAGGCTTTAGAATACGAGCAATGTCCCTATGAAGCACAGGTCTTTGTCATGCTTGTGGATGATGAAACAATCCATGAGATCAATCGTGAACACAGAGGGATAGACCGACCCACGGATGTTCTTTCATTTCCCATGACAGAATTTCGTGAGCCTGCCGGGTTTGATCAGCTTGAAGAGGAACCGGACAGTTTTGATCCGACCACAGGGGAACTGATGCTTGGAGACATTGTGATCTCGATGGATAAAGTGAAGGAGCAGGCGGAAAACTATGGTCATTCCCTCTCGAGGGAACTGGCTTTTCTTACAGCACACAGCATGCTTCATCTGATGGGATATGACCATATGGAAGAAAAGGAAAGACTTCTCATGGAAGAACGACAGGATGAGATCCTTGCCCAGTGTGGGTTTACCAGATAGGAAGGTAACAGATGGGATCGAAAGAACTTTATGATATTGCTATTGTGGGCGCCGGTTTTTCCGGAATGACAGCAGCGATCATCTGCGGCAGGAAAGCAAAAGTACTCCTTTTGGAAAGACAGGAAAGACCCGGACATAAAATACTTGTTACCGGCAATGGAAAATGTAATCTCACCAATACAGATCAGTGTCCTGACCATTATCGAAGCACACATCCGGAGCATGCCATGGAGATTCTCGAAAAATACGGTCCGGATCAGATGACTGCCTTTTTAAAGGAAAGAGGGATTCTTACAAGAGTCCGGGACGGCTATGTATATCCCTACAGTGAGCAGGCTGCCTCGGTGCGAGACCTCTTGGAAGACTCTGTAAAAAGACAAGACCATATTACCATTCAGACCATGTGTCTGGCAGAACATCTTACCCTGCAGGAAGGACATTTCGTGTTAGATACCAGCCGGGGAAGATTTCTAAGCAAAACTGTGATTCTGGCAGCCGGAGGACTGGCTGCGGGAGAGAAGTTCGGATGTGATGGCAAAGGATATCAGCTGGCATGCCAGGCAGGCCATACACTGATATCGCCGCTGCCGGCACTTACGGCACTCAGATCTGGCGCACCGTTTTTAAAAAAACTAGATGGAGTCCGCTGCAAGGGTTCTGTCAGCCTGATGGTGGATGATCAGAAGATTCTTGAGGAGACCGGGGAATTGCAATGGACCAGATACGGTCTTTCCGGCGTGGCGGTATTTAATGTGAGCCGGTATGGAATCATCGCCTTAGAAGAAGGAAAGAAAGTCCGCGTGCTGATTAACTTTTTCCCGGAGAAGGGAAAAGAGGAACTTACGGCACTGCTATGTGATATGGCAAAGCATAATCCCCAAAGATCTATCGGGCAACTGTTTCAGGGTATCCTGCACAAAAAGATCGTGCCGGTAATCTTAAAGGAAGCGCATGCTGAAGAGAGCATACCTGCAGGAAAATGTACACAGATTGACAGGATTGCGGAGATACTGACTTCTTTTGAACTGCGGATCAATGGATACGTGGGGTACGAGAAGGCGCAGGTGACAAGAGGGGGAATCCCTCTGTCAGAATTAACGAAGCACATGGAATCCAAAAAGTGTCCCGGCCTGTTTTTTGCAGGAGAGATGACAGATGTGGACGGCAGCTGCGGCGGATACAACCTTACCTGGGCATTTTCCAGTGGGATGGCAGCAGCTGAAGGCGCATTACATAACATAGGAATAGAAGAATGATTACAATTTCACAATTGAAAATGCATATAGATCATACACAGGAGGAGCTTCAGGAATGTATCCGTAAAAAAGCTGGTGGCAGGAAGCCGGTCCGGTGGCGGATTCTTCGCCGTTCTCTGGACGCCAGGAAAAAGCCGGAACTTTTTTATGTCTATACGATAGAAGCAGAATTCGAACACGAAGAAAAGATTCTCTCTATGCGTAAAAGCCGTTGGACAAAAGAACAACGTCCTGTTTATGCTTTCCCGAATGAGCTCCTGGCTGAACCCAAAGATCCAAGACCTGTCGTCGTAGGCTTTGGACCTGCAGGTATGTTCGCCGCACTGATTCTGGCTAGATCAGGGTACCGTCCCCTGATTTTGGAACGAGGCGATGAGATGAATGCCAGGGTGCAGAAGATTCAGGAATACTGGGACGGTGCACCGCTGGATACGGAGTCAAATATTCAATTTGGAGAAGGGGGAGCCGGTACATTTTCAGACGGTAAACTCAATACTCTCATAAAGGATAGATATGGATTGAACAGATTTGTTCTTCAGGAACTGGCGGCACATGGTGCACCGGAGGAAATCCTGTATGAAGCCAAGCCTCATATTGGGACTGACAGGCTTCGTGATGTCGTGAGATCTATCAGAACGGAGATTATGGAAGCGGGAGGAGAAATTCGTTTCCGCACCAGAGTAAAAGAACTTCTTTTGCAGGATGACATCGGGGCAGGAAGAAAGAAACTTACCGGAGTGATCACCGAAAAAGACGGAATCGAAGAAAGGATCGATGCGGAGCATGTGATCCTGGCAATCGGGCACAGCGCCAGGGATACCTTTTCCATGCTTTATCAGAAGAATATCGTGATGAGGCAGAAGGCATTTGCAATCGGCATAAGAATCGAACATCCCGCCTTGATGATCGACAGAAGCCAGTACGGGGAAGATCAGGCAGGAAAGCTTCCGGCAGCTTCGTATAAGCTGACGCACACCTGCCGCAATAACAGAGGGGTTTATTCCTTCTGTATGTGTCCGGGCGGCTATGTCGTCAATTCTTCTTCCGAAGAAAAGATGATCTGTGTCAACGGTATGAGTGATTACAGGAGGGATGCCCGTAATTCCAACAGTGCCATCATCACGACGGTTGGTCCTGGTGATTTCGGCAGTGAACATCCTTTGGCCGGTGTGGAATATCAGAGAAAATATGAACAGATGGCTTATGCATATGGTATGGGAAAAGTGCCATTGCAGCTTCTGGGAGATTTCCGGGTAGGAAGATTTTCGATTGGCCTTGGAGATGTGATGCCCTGCATCAAAGGTGCATATCGTTTTTCGAACTTAAGAGGCTGTTTGCCGGATTATGTCTGCGAGTCTATTCTGGAGGGTATAGAGGTCTTTGGAAAGAAGATTCAGGGATTCGACCGGCCGGACGCTTTGCTTAGCGGTGTGGAGACCAGGACATCTTCTCCGGTACGGATCGAGCGTGATAATAATTTTGAGAGCAGTGCAGAA
>CACZNZ010000073.1 GCA_902782625.1 uncultured Lachnospiraceae bacterium
ATTTACTTTGCTTCCGTCGGTAACGATGCTGCCGGAAATACCCTTCATAATTGCAGTTGCCTGCACAACGATGTTCTCCTTAATGCTTTTGGAAGCATTGTAGAAAGCCCACATATGTTCAAGATCTTCTTTTTCCGTCAATGTGAGATCGGCAGTTACAACCGCTTTAGATCGCTGGTAGATCTCATTGCCAAAGCCAAGCAGATTCTGTGCAGTATTTCCTTTCGCTTTGATCCACTTAACAAGATCATTTTGAAGTGCATCCTGCTCGTCATAGATAAGCTGTCCACCCATAAAGTTATACATGATCCATGACTGGAAAGCAATGCCCGTTGCAGATGCTGTGACAACTTGATCCGTTGCATTAACTTTTCCAGAAATAATATCCTCTATCAGCGTTTCGTATTTTCCGCTTGATATTCTATTCAGAATCGCATCGGAGGTCTTTGCTATGCTGTTGTTTCGCAGGAAGGTATAGTAGTCTTCCGCAAAATACGGCATGATGATGCCGAGGTTGACGACTTTCGCATAGAGCCAGTCATGCTCATCCCAGTCCAGTTTGATGGTGTAGACCATGGGATTGCGCATATATCCTTCCGGTGCTTCCTTCTGAAGCATCAGATAGTAGCTGTCCGGCATCTTATCCGTCAGGATCGCGTGCTCCAAGCCAAGGGCGAAGAACATGGTGCGGAACAGCGCATCGTTCTGGAGGATCGGATAGATCCATGTATTGATGGTCGACTTGATGGTAGGTGCAGATGCATTCAGAAGGGCAACTACGGCATCACCGCCATCTTCTCCCAGTTCAATAAGCTTGATGAGGATTTCCGCCAAAAGCGTCTGCATATTTTCGCTCAGATCAGCAGTCGAACAGATTTCCTTCACAAGATCTCTCGTCAGCTTGGCATCGTCCTCCAGGAATACTGCAGACAGTTCCTGGATCGCTTCATTGGAGAAATCCGCAAGTTTTACGATTTCATCCAGCATCCATGTCAGTGTGACGTTGCTGTCTTCGGTAAACTGTACGGCACCGTCTGCATCCGCCGTGGCCTCCAGAACAGCCGGGAAGCGCACGTCTTTTGCCATGAAGTCTTTCCACACAGACGGAATGTCCATCATCTTGACATATATGCGAAGGATGGGCAGAAGCTTTTTCGCCTCAAAGGAGATCTGCTGCGTTCCGTCTTCGGACTCCTTCATGGCCACCAGTTCCCTGTGCATCTGCACGAATTCATCCCGACTGACAACAGCATTCTCGTCGTCGGTATAGACTTCCTTCAGTCCGTTGACAACATTCTCAAAGGTATCCTTTCCGGCATCCAGCATGGCCTCCATGACCAGGATCAGCTGATCCCGGTCCACCATGATGAAGGTGCCCTGCTGATTGTCGGTCTTTGACGCTGTGATGGGATTGCCGCCCAGGTCCTGATTGGAAAAACCGATGGCAGGTTCGACCCGGTCGAGCCACAGGCCTTTGAATGTCAGCGTAATATACACCGTGAAGGGAAGCTTGATGGAACCAATTTTCGGAATGGTAATCTGACTGATATTCGAAATATCGTCGAGAATATCGCCAAAACGTTCGGACATATCCGCTTTCAAATCCGTGAGGTTCTGGATCATCTGAACGATGGGATTCTCTTGGACGACTCCAGAGTCCTCACTCTCATCCGCAACCGCTGCTTCAGGCGTATCTTCTGTTTCACCCAGCAGCAGGGCACGAAGATCCATGCCGTCGGTGCTGACGCTGCGCTCATCGCCTACGAAGGTCACTTTGCCCTTTTCAACGGTAATCTCGAATGTGCGGACATATTTTCCATCCTCGTCCTTTTCCGACGTCACAAATCCCTGACGGGAAATATCCTCTACGGAGACGGTATAGTCTCCGGGAACCAGCTTTTCGGCTACATACGTATTATAGGCAAGTCCCGCGTACTGAGCCAGAAAGTCAGATGCAGCAGTGCGGATGATATCCTTCAGGGTAGTATCCACGAAATCCTTGCCATACTTGTTATAAAGTGCATTGGCAAATGTATCGATGGACCCACAGTCCGCTACATCTAACCCAAGACCATTCCCCACATCAATTGTTCTATCAAGATGCAAGATTAAAGTCGTGTAGTGCAGTTTCCCAGTTCCGACCAATGTCAGGAAGGTTTTTGTGAACTCTGCCGTTTTTGAATTCTCAATCAGTGCATCAATCTCTTCATCGGTAAATGTGATTCCGAAAGTTTCCAGAAGATCTTCTAACTGATCCGGGACCATTCTCTGAATCAGATTTCTTGCTAGCTTAATTGCGGATTTCACAAACTCTTCCAGCGTCACATCGATATCCACATCCGGTTCTACACCTTTGAAAATGGAGTAATTGGCCGGTACCAGTTCCTGATTCTGTACGTCGCTGGTTTTTTCGTCCGTTCCGGTAATAGTCACTTTCACTTCAGGAATGACAGATTTGCCGGACAGGCGTACCTGCATTGCTTTCTGGATATTACCGAACAGGTCTCCGTTGGTAATGATATCCGAAAGCTCCTTTCCAACGACAGGGACAGCGACCATGCCGTTTTCTCCCAGTGCAGATGCTGTGTCATCCGGGGTGATCTTTTCTCTCTGATCTGTGACGAGCAGATCCTTCGCCGCATCAATAAATATCCGGATCGCATCTTCCGTGGATTGCGCGTCCAAAATAGATTCTGTTTTCTCCGCGGTCCCATCACTGTCGGTATCGGTTGCCAGAACCGACATAGGCAGCAGTGTGCAGATCATCATCACAACGAGCAGAAGGCTTATCAGTCTTTTGTTCATTCTTCTTTCCTTTCTTTTGGGGGGTGGGGAATATGGATTCCCCCTGTCTTTCTTCTCATGGACCGAGCTACGGAGGGCACGGTCATTTTGCGATTCCTTTATGGTGCGCTGCGGCTTATTCGCCGAAATCGATACCTGTCCAGTCAAACAGTC
>CACZNZ010000074.1 GCA_902782625.1 uncultured Lachnospiraceae bacterium
GATAATACTGTACTTATTCCGCAAGCTCCTGCTGGAAAGGCACAGCATTGAGGACATGTTACCATAAATGCCCGCTGTTACCCTTTTATCGAGGGTAACAGCAGGTAACATTGTATCAAAAAAAGCGTTTCTTTCCATCAGTACCGACATTAGGTACAGCAAGCGAGCTTGTCAGAAATGACAGGCTCGCCTTTCTATATGCAATTCCCGGCCCAATGCCGCCTTTTTCGCCCTGATTCTACAGGATTACACAATTGGGCTTGCGGCATGGGCCGGGCACATCTGTAAACGATTCGGGTCAGCCACGCTCCAATCCAGTTTTCAGCTTCTTGCTTCGTGACTATCGTGTAATTCGTGTAATCCGTGTACAATCACGTCCCATCCCCAAACCACAAATCAAAGAAAGGTCATGCTTGTGATGGCCTCGTTATTGAATCAATACCATCTGTAATGCCTCCTCATCGTGGATCGTAATGACGGCTGATGAATAGGCAATAATATGCGGTCGTATCCCGCCTTTCCTTCTGCCATTATACCTTCTCTGTATGCAGAAAGCCCGACCTGCTGTCATCGATCTGACTTTATCAGTGCCCTTGAAAATACGGCATTTCAGGCGGTTGAAATATGATCTTTGATATGATATAATTCGCATAAATATACAAGGAGGGATGCTTTGTGCGGAAAAACATTGCTCTCGTTATGGCGGCGGTACTTGTGCTGTCAGCAAGCATCAGTGCATAGGCCTGTACGATGATCTATGTCGGCGCGGATATGACCGTCGACGGCTCTTGCATTTACGGCCGCGTCGAAGATTATTACGACAATGACTTCAATAAAGTGTACCATGTCTCCCCTGCCGGGAATCATACGGAGGGGGAGCTCTACGCCGGATGCTATGGCTTTACCTGGACGTTTACACATGACAGCTATGGGTACACGGCTCGCCGGGATGACAATCTGTCCGGTGTCTGCCCTGACTGCGAAGGGACTCATGACCACACACCGTATGAAGAAGCCGGGACAAACGACCACGGGGTGACGGTCAGCGCAACGGAGACCCTGTATCCGAACGATGCCGTCCAGAAAGTCGATCCCTTTATGGATGAAGGCATTGAAGAGGCCGAAATCACTACCATTATCCTCAGTGAAGCGGCTACGGCCCGTGAAGGCGTTGAGCTGCTGCTCAGCATTTATGATGACGTCGGTGCCTGTGGCGCATCCGGTCTTATGATTGCCGATCAAAAGGAGCAGTGGTATGTGGAAAACCTCTCCGGTCACGAGTATATCGCCGTACTTCTCCCGCCCAGCGTTGCGTTTCTGCAGCCTAATCTCTCTGTGCTTGGAAAGATCGACCTGGATGACACAGAGAATGTGATCGCATCGAATAATGTCATCACCGTGGCTCGGGAAGCCGGAACTTTTGTCGGCGACGAAGAAAACAATGTGATTGACTACCGCGCTTCGTATCATTATGGAGAAGCTTCCGATTTGATTCAAGCGTAAAGACACGAATCTGTATCGGCGGCTCCGGCAGAGGTGGTTGATATACGGCAGTCCCCGAAACTCTGGCCATTGCAGGTGAGCCTTAAATAATAGGTCCGGCGAGTGACCGAAAAAAGGCTGAAGAGGAATGAGAAAGTGATTATGCCGCCTGGAATCCCCAGGCGGCATAATTCATAAGGGTCTAACGATTTGAATGGCCTTTTCTTTCCCGCCGTCATCTGCATGGTGTTGCGCTCGGTCACGGACTTGCCGGCGGTACTCCCGCCCATAACGAAGTGGCAGGCGCCACCCGCTGTGGCATTCTGTGGCTTGTCACGAACGCAAAACATGCCGGAATAGGGTTTTTCATGTGGTGCAACCTCCTGTAACAGGAATTCCAGTGGTAGTGTCGAAAGCATATAGTGAGCAAGCTTTGAAATCCAGCACATGATTCAGGACAAACAGAACAATTGAACGTCGTGGGTCAGTCGAATCGAAGGACGAAAACTGAAAGGATCAGGCATTGATATGAAAACAAAGCTGACGGCCGTGAGCTCTCTTCATTTTTTTCGACTTGCTTACCGCTCTGTATTGTTAATCGTGCTCCTTGTCCTGTATATCATCTACAGATGTAAGAACGGTCCCGCTGTGCTCGATACGCTTGAAGAGCGGCCGTTGATCATTTCCATCATCTGTGCGATGTTTGTAATCGAAATGGTTTTTCGCTTTTTCCCCTCTCGTCTGGAAAGCCCGGGGAGCCAGAAGCAGTTTGCCAGAAACTACAGGAAATCAGGCCGCACGGAGATTGAGATACAGGACAACAATGGTACTGTACTTGTGTTGTTGATCTGGATCGGCTTCAACGCCATCTTTGGCGCGCTCTATATAGCGGGTGTTTTTGATGACGGAATCATGCTGCTGATAAGCTGCGCGTATGCTGTCTGTGATATGATTTGCATCCTGTTTTTCTGCCCATTTCAAACGTGGTTTCTCAAAATCAAATGCTGTTGCACCTGCCGGATCTACAACTGGGATTATGCGATGATGTTCACGCCTCTCTTTTTCGTGATGAAACCATACACATGGAGCCTCCTCGCGCTGTCTGTCGCGTTGCTCATCCGTTGGGAAATCACGTTCTACAGACATCCGGAGCGCTTCTCGGAACAGACCAATGATTACCTCCGGTGTCAGAACTGTACCGAGAAATTATGCACACACAAAAAGCA
>CACZNZ010000075.1 GCA_902782625.1 uncultured Lachnospiraceae bacterium
ATCAAAAACTGGAGGAACATCCTCAAGATCTGCTATTGCATCGCGTACAGTTCTGTATTTATCCTCGTCGAAAATACCTTTTGGAAAAGCTATTGATTCGGAAATCCTGTTTTGAATTCCAGCCACAACAAATCTCATCCTCTTTTGAGGAGCGCCATAATCAGCTGCACAGAGCACAGAGGAAGTAATAAAATATCCATTCTCCGGCGCTTGTAAAATTCCTTTTAAATAATCAAACACAGCAAATGAGCGGATTATAGCAACTATTCCATTGGAGTCATCATAAGAGTCAACAACAATATTGTTATCAAATATCTCCTTTGCCTTGCTGAGCATTCTTTGAATCATAATTGCCGGTTCAATCATAGATTGTAGTTCAAATATACTGCATTCTCCTGTATAGTATCGAGCAACTGCATGAAATGCTTTGAAGGCTACTACGGCAACGTGATCTTCCCAATCTGGGTCAGTAAGATAACCCTCTGCTATTTTCAGCAGTATTTTTTTATGCTTTTCCAAAGCCTGCTGAAGCTTTTTTATACTTTTTCCAGCCTTGTATATTATATTCAGCTCTGCATAGTCTTCTTCAGGCCATAATTCTTCTATAATTCGATCTGGGTCGGCAACAAGTTCGAGCGCTCCGGGGAATGCATATTCTGCCTCAAGCAAGCGAAGTGGAGAAGCCTTCACCGGAATGCTGTATTTCTCCACAATATCAAGATCTTTTTTCTCCATGTAAAAGCGATGGACCTCGGAACGGAGCATGCTGACATTTTCCATCACGAATGCTTTGGGATGCAGTTCAAGAACTGCTCGAAGATACTGCTTCACGAGCATATTGTTTTTGCTGATCGCATGGTTCTTTTGGCGGTTGGCATTCGAAAAACCTTGACAGGGTGGTCCTCCAATGACAACATCAATGGCTCCGTATTTTTTTTGAATTGCAGAATAATCTGCTGAACAGACATCCCCAAGGACTTCAACGCCAGGATGGTTCCGCCTATATGTATCCTGCATATATGGACTGTTTTCAAATGCGACCTTTATGCAGTACTCCTGCGTCTGTTGGAAACCTGTGCTGAGTCCACCTGCTCCAGCAAAAAGGTCAATTACACTAAACATTAACTGCTTCCTCCATTCACTGAGCTGTATTAAATCCTTCCTCGACAGCACGCTCAAGCAATGCGAGGAGCCGTTTACATTGATATGTATTAGGCATTTTCTCTGGAATCTTACAGGCAATTGTTAACGCTGTTACATCAGTCGGAGTAACCAAATGATTCGTGACTGCAAACTCCGCTAGACGCTTCCACATTTCCACCGGACGATTAACTACTTCTGACTGTGCATATATCTCGTTTACTATTTTCTGATCCTTCTTTGCAGAACGTTGAGCTGCTTTCTGCTCATCTATAGTAATAAGGCAACTCTCCATCTCTGGAGGAAGAGAGAAGCCTATCTTTTTAATTCCTGTCCAACAGGCATCTCGTTTACACCACTGTGTAACATTGGCAACTGGCCTGTCATGATCAGTCAGTTTTATCAAGACAAGCTCGGCAAGAGCCAGAAGAGAAGACTTGATCTGATCCGACAAATCCTGCCGGTTCCATATCATCATCAGATCAAGATCCATTCCTGGGAACTGACGCTGAATCAGAACTCGATAGTAAGCTATGGTGTAATAGATTATGTTTGCTCGGTATCCTCCTTCGTACCAAGGTTGCTTTGGAATTGCATTCTCCAAATACTGAAACATGAGCAAAAGGGCAGCGGTAGATTGGAAATAGCGTTCATTGAATTGTTGTTCGTCAGAATTCCATTGGTTATCTATGTATTCAGCAAAATGGCTGAAGTTCGTTTGTGCTCCTTTACTAACAACATCTGGATGTCCAAGCCATGTATTTTGAACTTTAGCAAGATCTGTCTTTTTTATGACCTGATTCTTGGGATGCTGGAGTTCAAACTGCTTTCTCTTTGCTGGGGTCAAGCGCATCTGCTCCTGCAAATACTGACCACGCGCACGCTCATAAAACCATTTTGTCTCATACTGAGCACCTTGTGTGGCAGGTGCAAACATAAGTCTGGAAATCTGTTCCATCCGTCGATGAAAGGGATGAGACGCGAAGAAATCTGCATCACTGACTTTGTTTTGACTATTAGACGAACGGGAGATACTGCGAATCAGTTCATCAGCTTCTTCGACTGTAGATTCTTGAATGTCAGTGAGCTTCATCTGAACATAGAGCCCCTCCAAATTCGCCTTATCTTTATACCTGGCATTTGATATTGACGCTGTTGTTTGCCCACCGTTAATAATCTGAAAGTCTCTCGCGAATGTGATGAAGCGCCCATGATCCGTATTCTCTATAACAACTTCCATGGCTGTAGCAGAAATTCCATTGTTAAAAGCAAAGAACATCTGCGGCATATTGAGAATGGTCGCTCGGATTTTCTTGTTCACTGCAACTTTCGTGGAGAGAAAAGATCTTACATTTCCTTCCAGTAATTTACTGCCATATTTATCATAGATGTCAGCTAGTACAGATCCAGGAATAACGCCAAGATAACTCTTGTATTGATCAGTAGCAGCAGAACTTGCTTCGAGACAGGGAATACCCTCGCCGCAATATTCCTTAAAGTTGATTTCAATGATCTGTCGTCCCTGCTCAGAACAGCAGACACGGAACAACCTGTCGATGTCCCAAATCTGACCTTCGACCGGAATCCCTTCATAATCCTCAATCTCCACCATTTTTATTGCACTGCTCATATCAGCGTCGGTGAAGATCAGCAACCTATATTTTCTGATCTCTTTTACATTCATACGCAGAAAATCCACAAGATCTGCACAGGGAGTACTCATCTCGATTTCCTGATAGAGATTTGTGGTCAATGATGCTTTCAAGAATACTAATAACTCACCAAAATCATGCATAGCAAGTGCATTAGTAAGCCTACGGTCCATGTCATTGCCATCAAAATTTGCAATGATAAGATTCATAGTACTGTCAAATTCATCAAAAACATATCCGTCAACACGATATTTGCTTCGACCCATCCTGCCTGTGTAGAAAGATGGAGTAAAGTCTGACAACACTTCTGCATCAATTAGGTATTGGGCGATATTATCAACAAAAGCTGCGCAGGAGCCTTCACCAGTAACCGCGGCGGCAGTTTTGATGCTCTCCAAAAAGTCTTTCTTGAATTCAGCAGAATCCATACGGAATCCTCCTTATCTTGACCAAGAAGCAATGCTGGGCAGATCTATTTGGTACTCGGCATTAGCAATTTCAGTGGGGACATTACTACGGGTCAGCCTGGGGAATGTATCATTCACCACATAGTACTGTTTAGCAGAGATTACAAAGTGAATTTTCTCATACTCCTGCATATCAATATAGCCAATAGATGCTAATTTAAGGACAAATACATCAACCAGCCCAGGATTATGTACCAGCCTAGAGATCACATCGTGTACGACTTTATACAGCGTAATCGCACCACTTTGTGCCGGCGCACATCTATCGATCCGATACACAATTAGTTCTCCAGGGATTGGACTATCCAGCTGTTCAACAGATGAGATCGTTATTGTCACCGAAGAGGCTCCAGTTGCTTTTATTTCGTGCCAGCCATCCAGATAGACAAAATCCTGGTCAGCACCGTCCGGACCTACCCATCCTGACAGAGCATCCGTAGCGTTCATTCCTCTATCAATCGTTTCCTTCAAGAATGAAAGCTCAGCGATTAACCCTTTTTGTGCATTTGAACTGAGCAAGGTGCTGCGTTTGTGGTCGAGCAACTTCAGCCATTGAGCATATCTGCGAAGCACTTTGATTAAGGCGGTGTGTTGTGTTTTCTCATCCTTGGAATACTCTATGATGTCACTAGACATCGATATAAAAACGTATTCTTGGCTTTGATCTACAAGGGTAAATGATATGGCATACTTTCCGTCTCGCCGCTGGTTGCAGGCTGCCTCTATACACTGAGAAGAGGTGAGGTTATCGATGGGTATATCCGCGACAATTACGATGGATTTCTGATTCTCTGTAGCATACCGTACATGCCACTCCAATACATGAGGAACAACCAGTTGCAGGGAGCCTCCATCATAGTAATCAATGCTGTTCCATTTTTGACGGAGTTCCAGCTCGTACGCATTCATCAGGTTCAATCCTCCTCATCACTCTCATCAGGGATCTCAATCCAATTGCGCAATTCGACCAGGTTAACTTTGTAGTTCACGACACTGGTATCATGATCCTCACGAGGAAAACCTACACCGAGTGCGAAAAGAAATGGAGGAAGTTCAAGATTATCCGGCTCATACTTTGCCTGTATTACATGCAGCATAAGGATAGGCGCACGATCTTTTATAAGATAAGCTTTGTCGGATACATTGCGTTTTCCAGTTTCTTCTCTGAATGCTTGTCTGGCTTTGTCAATTTCATCATCAGTTAAACCAATTCGGGTACAACCGCCAGAGCCAACTCGCACCTTTGTCTCACTTACACTCAGCATCTTAGAATCGGCAGCTATTTTTCGTCTCTCTGTACTTGCAAGTGAAAGTATTTCGTCACCGCACTTCAAGCCGCCAGGGTATTTATCGCCTTCACCGCTGCTGATTAGGACAACGTCCCAGCCCTTATTCCATTGTTTTGACTCGATAAATTCAGCTAAGGCACGTCCATTAAAGCTCAAATGCCATGGATGAGTTTCAAAGTCTCGAAGAAGTTGCGCTACTGCATCACTTGGGACGTGCTCCCAATAATAATGACCTTTTGTACGCTCTGGTTCATCCACACGATCTCCGCATTCCGCCAACGAATTGATGAAGTCTTTGAACACTTTTTCGTTTTCCGCCAGGATAGGGAGCGATGCTTTCAGACGTGGAGTTTCAAGCAAATTCCCGGAAACTGAGACAGGGCATGTAATATCGGTAGCAGTCCGCATCTTGTTTCTTGCTGTCACAATTAATGCACCTGGATCTTGACGTACCTTCAAACCGAATTCCAGCGGTGTCTGATGTGCATTCCGCATCTTTACAATTTCGTCTTTGAGTTCAGCCGTTGCACGAGTAATCTGACCATACCAGTCGATTGCTTCCTCCGACATCCATATTTTTACTAGGTCTTGATAATTGGGACGATAGCCAAACCACCGTCCCATCTGCATGAGAGTGTCATACATTTTTGTGTTGCGGTGGAAATAAGTAACGCAAAGACCTTCAAGAGTAAGGCCGCGTGACAGACTGTTGCCGCCTACAGCAATTACTCTCAGCCCATCATTTTTATGATTGAAATAGTCTAGGCTGGCAGCGCCTGTTTTCATATTGACTGCACGTACATCAATCGGAGCGACTGCAGGGTAGAGATATGTCCGCAGGAGTTCTTCCCAGCCAATCATGCTGATTGATTCAAGATTGTATTTATCCCATGTTTCATGTAAAGCCCGTATTGAGGCAATTTGTTCTGCCTTTTGGGCGGGAAGTTTCGAATAGTTTCTGAGATCAGACTTAACCTGTTCAAGCCAAAAGCCCAATGTTTCTGCGATTTGATTCTGAACCTGAGTATAAAGACTGATATGCACCATCATTGAGCGATGCTCTGTATTGTCGCCTCGATAATCTCGGATGGCGTTGACAAGCAAAAAGTAGTTTGCTGCTTCATACAGATCTTCTGGCAAGCTGGTAACTACATAGTCTTTTTTATGATTTACGGGAAAACAGTTTTCCAAACCAAACACATCAATCGGCTCAAGCATACCAAAATGATCACCATCGTCCCCAAAGATGCGATCTGCCCCGATATAGTCCGTTGGTGCTGAAAGAGCATAGATAAAATCTGCCGGAAACAAATCTTCATTGTTTTCCGGGTCAATAAATATATTGGCAAATGGAGTTGCTGTAATGCCAAGGTATGTAGTCTTGCTGAAAAGAAGCA
>CACZNZ010000076.1 GCA_902782625.1 uncultured Lachnospiraceae bacterium
AGAATGTCGGCAAATTCCAGCTTAAAATAGCTGTCCAGCCCTTTGGTAGGCTCGTCCATCAGCAGCAGTTTCGGCCGCAGCAGCAAGATCTTGGCCAGCGCGAGCCGTTGCTGCTCTCCTCCCGAAAGATCGTAAGGGTGTCTGTGCATGAGTCCTTGCAAATGTGTCAGCTCAGCAATTCCTTCTACTGCGCGGGACTTATCCATGGACAGATGATACTCGGCATTTTTCTTCTCCTTAGAACCGCCGATCATCTCATATAATTCCTCTTCCACGGTCTTTTTCACAAATAAAGACTGGGGATTTTGCGGCAGGACCCCAAGGTATCCTCGAAACAGCTCCTGATCTTTGTATTTGCGGATATCCTTCCCTTCAAGAAATACTTTCCCGCGGTAAGGTTTTCTCAGTCTGCATAGTAAAGATAATGTCGTACTTTTTCCGGTGCCATTTCCACCAAGAAGACAGTAAAACTCACCCTTTCGAAGCTGAAATGAGGCCCCTTTCACCACATCCGGAAGCTCTTTTTCATAGCGGAACCAAAGCTCACGGCAGTCAAGAAGGATTTCTGAATCCTGACTTTTTTTTGCAGCTGGCTGTGAATCAGTTTTTAGATGTGGAGCAGGGAGTAGATTTCTCTCTGCACAGACATTTTCCAGCCATTTTCTCCCATCACGGACCGTGATCGGACATGCGTATTCATTTTCTGTTTCTATTTTTGCATAGACCTGCATGGGAACAGGCATAGCTAAAAACATTTCATGATCAGCTTCCCGGAGACGTTCCCCGATCTGAGACGGCGTTCCTTCGGCAAAGATTCTGCCATGGTCCATAACGACGACGCGATCCGCCGCAGGAAATACCTCTTCGAGCCGATGCTCTGTTATTATGATCGTTGTGCCAAGATCCCGGTGTATCTTTTTGACAGTCTCCAGGAAATCTGATGCGGCAATCGGATCAAGCTGGGAAGTCGGTTCATCAAGGACCAGTAAATCCGGATGCATGGCCATGATGGAAGCCAGATTAAGTAGTTGTTTCTGCCCTCCGGAGAGCTCTGCCACATTTTTATAGAACCAATCCTGAATCCCAAAGTAGCTTGCCATCTCTGCTACTCTGATTCGGATATCGGGGGTCGAGTAGCCAAGACTCTCCAATCCGAAAGCAAGTTCATGCCATACCTTGTCTGTCACGATCTGATTGTCCGGATTTTGCAGCACATAGCCGATTCGCTGTGTTTGCTCCCGGTTATCCATCTCTGAGAGAATCTGACCGTCAAAACGGATTTGTCCCATCCTTTTTCCGTGAGGCGTCAAAGGCGTCTTCAGATGTGTCAGCAGCGTACTCTTTCCACAGCCGCTCTTTCCGCAGAGTACCAGGAATTCGCCTTCTTCAATATTCAGATCAATGTGGTTTAATGCACGGATTTCCTCTTTGGGATAAGCAAAAGAAAGATCCGCAATTTCGATTAGATAACTTCCCATAGCCGATATCCTCTCTCCAGTTTGCCATCTGACTGCTCTCTGCGTTTTTTCCACATCTGCCGGTCACAAGCCTCCAGAATCACGGGGATCATACAAAACAGGAGGAACGCACCAAAGATGAGACAGCTGGCCGGTGTCAGAGGCCAGCCTTTTACCACGATCCGTGGATTATAGCGTGAGAATATATACCCTTTGGCCGCACCAAACAGGACGATACCAAAAGAGATGACCATGCCGGCAAGGCAGCGGGCATCTCTTTTGTCAAAACGAAATATCGCGAATGCGGTACGTCCTTTTTCGCCGTATCCTCTGCATTTCATAGAGTCAGCAGTCTCAATCGCATTTTCCAATGCCCAGGTAACGAGAATGGAGAAAATCGTAATACCGTGTTTCACACGGGCCAGAATACTTCCGTTTGAAGTGCTTCTTCCGACACATTTCTGGCCGTCAGCAATGACCCCGGCCTGTCTGGCAAAATGGGGAACAAAACGAAGTGCCATAGACAATACCAAAGAAAGGCCCGGTATTATCCTGCCAAACAGGTAGATAAATTTATCAGATGTCATCACTTCCGTATAACAGGAAAACCAGGTGATGACAGCAGCTAGCATCAGCGCCATGATCAAACCATAGACACAGCTCTCCAGGGTAAATGGATTCCCGTTGCTCAGATATCCCAGTATCGTTACACCATAGTGATTGAACATAGGATTGATAGCCGCGGCGATGATCATCACCGGCAAAGTGAAGATCAGATTGTTGCGTATCGTTTTTCTCCAGCCTTTTAACAACGTAGCATAAGATATCGCACTGATCAGGGAGATCACAAGAATCACCGGATGCGTGACAAACATGGTCACACCGATCACGCCAGTAAAAAACAACATATTGAGAGTTGGATGATAAGTGGAAAATGTGTCAGACATGCTAACTTAATACTCCTCCGACTAACATAAAATGTTTCGGCAGTCTGCCGTCTTCAATCCATTCAAGTTTCTGTCCCAGATATTTTGTGACCGTTTTGCTTACATCGCCGCCGAGAGCCTCAATGGAGTAGCGCATCCGGTCAGGCTGACGACACGGTTCTCCGCTGATGCGGGAACAAGGTAAAGAGCCACATTTCATACAGGTTCCGCCACCGAGGCTCATGCCTCCTTCCGTCTGCTTTTCTTCCTGGTAAATATATTCGTCAAACTGGCGCTTGTACCCGGAAAGAAGGGCCTCGATAATCTCCTGTTTCCCCTGACTGTCATAGGTTTTCTCCCGGAGAGAATCCGGCACAATGATCTTCAGACCGATCATCCTCAGAGTCTTATATTTTTTCCAGAAATCCAGAGGATCAAAGGAGAACTCCGGGCAGGACCACGTCTTGCCGAAATTACTGCACTGACGACAGTACCCCAAAAATCTCGGCACATCAACACAGTCCTCAAGAAACTCTTTTACCGTTACAGTATTTTCATAAAATTGCGTTTCGCAATGAAGCATCTCTTCCATTGATCTACTCCTTTATTAATAAAGAGAATTATCTCCTACATCCTTGCCGAGATCGCATGTGTATACCCAATTAATGGTGTCTCCGTCCGATACCGTATACTTAGAGCAGCCATAGTTTGGGAACCAGCCATTGACATTGTACATCCAGCCGGATAGTTCACCGCAGTCAAACTCGTAAAGCTGATTGATTCCTTCTACGTAGGCAGAATCATAGGCAGGAGTGTATTGAGATTCCATATGGATTCCTTTGTCTTTACAGACACGTTGCAGGACATCATGTACAGACTCCCCTGGGGAGAAGGATACCTTTGTCGATTTCAGAATCCATCCGTTGGACGGGACAAACTCTTCTTTGCCGCTCGTCAGGTTTTTCATGTTATTCAGAATCGTGGAACAATTGATCGAAATGGTACAGGTTCCACCGGATTCACCGCCGCTTCCTCCGTCGGAGCTGTTATCACCGCTGTCATCATTGGCGACATCTCCACTGCTGCCACTGCCTTTTTTGCCACCACCGGAACCTTTGTCTCCTCCTGAATCGGAAATATCAGAAGGTACATCACCATCAGGGCTGCTCTCATCTTTATCGGAACTATTGCCATCATTAGAATTGCTGTCTTTATCGGAAGAATTACCGTTTGCATTGGCACTTGCCACAGCCTGTGCATGCTGGTTAATGGCAGCAAGCTTATCCACGTCGGTGATACCTCCTACGATATAACTTTCTCCT
>CACZNZ010000077.1 GCA_902782625.1 uncultured Lachnospiraceae bacterium
ACTGCGAAAAAATGATTTCACAGGAAGATTCTCTGGTTCTCGTGGGAGATCACAGCTGGGGGAGGAAGCTTTCCGAATGTGAACAGGATCTGCAGTACATTAGCAATCTGCCCGGAAGGAAGATTCTTACCAGAGGAAATCATGATATGTTCTGGGATGCGAAAAAGACGGAACAGCTTAATGAAATGTTTGAACAAAAACTGCATTTTTTGCAGAATAATTATGTCGTATATAAAGACTATGCCCTTGTCGGAACAAAAGGGTTCACTTTTGAAGGTCCCTTTTATCTGGACCGGCGTGGTCGGATCATGGGATGGGATGAAGAAGCCGGAGAGCATGCAGCAAAGCTTGTTGCCCGTGAACTGACACGACTTCGGACATCCTTTGAGATGGCGAAAGAAGCCGGATATCAGAAGTTTATCATGTTCCTGCATTACCCTCCGACGAATATTTTAGAAGAACGCAGTGGTTTTACGGATATAGCGGAAGAATACGGGGCAGAACAGGTAATCTATGCCCACTGTCATGGTGAAAGAAGGTTTTACGACAGTATCCATGGGCAGTTCCGCGGCAGAACCTACCACCTCGTATCCGGAGATTTTCTCCGATGGAAACCATGGAAGATCCTCGATTAACCCCACATGATAATTACGGCAAATCATTGCCGGCAGAGAGATAGATCTCATACCATTCTTTTTTAGAAAGAGTCACGTCACATGCTTTCGCAGCCTCCCTGATTCTGTGCGGATGCCGCATTTTGACTGGAGGAAGATTATCTCACGAAGTCCCGGATTTTGTGCAAAGGTTTCTCCTGCCACTTCTTCTCATAAAGCAATCCAGAATGTTCCTTTATACAATCTTAATATTGAAAAGCAAGGCCTTAACTTTGTCTTTGTATGGATTGAGGTATGATATAATAGTATCTTTTTTTCAATTAATAAATCCTACTATAAAAAGGGAGGACTTCAATGAAAACGATTTTATTGATCGGTCTGAATCATTTTGGAACATTGCTTGCAAAACAGCTTCAGGAACAGGGCCATCAGATCATGGCTGTAGATAAAGAAGAAGAGAGAATTGACAGCATTCTGCCTTTTGTGACCAACGCGCAGATTGGCGACAGTACGAATGAAGCATTCTTAAGATCACTGGGAATCAATAACTACGATGTCTGTATCGTGGCGATCGGAAAAGATTTTCAAAGTTCGCTGGAGACGACTTCTCTCTTGAAGGAGCTCGGTGGAAAAGTGGTTGTTTCCCGTGCAGGCAGTGATGTACAGGCGAAATTTCTCTTGAAAAACGGGGCAGATGAAGTGATTGACCCGGAGAAGCAGGTGGCCCGCTGGGCGGCTATACGCTACGCTTCGGACCATATCCTTGATTACGTCAGAATCAATGATGACTATGCCATTTTCGAAGTCCCTATTCCGAAGGACTGGCAAGGGAAAAGTGTCGGCCAGATTGATATCCGCAAAAAATACGGCATCAATATCATGGCTGTCAAGGAAAACGGGAAGATGAACCTTGCTGTCAGACCTGAAACAATGCTGTATGGCGACAAGACCATGCTGGTTTTAGGGGAACAGAAAGATATACGGAAATGTTTCCGCATATAGCGGGATAGAACAAGGAGGAGGCAGAATCCATGGTGAGTGATATCTTATTTGTTTTGATCCTGATCGGGATGTTTTTGTTCGGATACTTTGTGGTGGATCGGGCAATGCAGTATTCGAAGAGAAACTATAAAAGAAGTGATAAGGTACATAAGCAAGATAAAAAAGACCATATCGTTTTTACAAAAGGAGAAAAACATCGAAAAACTTAATTGATCAGGCAGGAATAGAGTTGTCCCTGGGTTATTCTGTGTTATAATTATCAGATAAAAGATGGAGAAAGAAGGAGCAAAATGGGAAAGACAGCCATTAGAGATTATCTGATCCGTCTCAGCCTGAAAGATATACTGATCACTTTCCTGCTTTTGGCGGCATCTACAGTGATAGGGATCGTATTCACAGACCTGGGATTTTCGGAAGCCAATATTATTACGGTCTTCATTCTTGGAGTATTGATCCTGTCGGTTATTACGGTAAGTCCACTGTGCAGTGCGATAGGATCACTGGCCAGTGTACTTCTTTTTAACTGGTTTTTTATTGATCCGAGATTCAGTTTTCATACGTATGAAACGGAATATGCCATCACATTTGGTATTATGCTTGCTTCATCCCTGATTACAGGATCTTTGGCAAACAGATTGAAAGAGAATGCCAAACAGTCTTCACAGGAGGCCTTCCGTGCGAAGGTTCTGTTTGACACCAATCAGCTCCTGCAAAAAGCTGCAGATTCAGAAGAAGCATTTCGTATTACGGCAAGCCAGATCATCACTCTGCTTGATAAAGATGTGAAGATTTATTCTTCTGATGCAGAGAACTATCACGCGGGCAAAGAAGAAAAAGAGATCATAGAGTGGGTCTCCCGCAATCAGCAGTCCGCAGGAACACATTTAAAGAATTTTGAAAATGCGCCTGCGCAGTATCATCCAATCTGTCTGAATGGGCACTGCTATGGCGTGGTATCCATATACATTGATGAAAAACCGCTGGAAGCTTTTGAATTCAGTGTTTTAATGTCCATACTCGGAGAGAGCGCCCTTACTCTGGAAAGTCTGAGGAATGCGGCAGAAAAAGAACAGGCTGCGATCATTGCGAGGAATGAGCAGCTTCGTTCCAATCTTCTTCGTACTATGTCTCATGATATCCGAACGCCTCTTACTTCCATATCTGGAAATGCAAGTAATCTTCTGTCACATTACCGATATCTTGATGATGAGACACTGAAGCAGATTTTTTCCGATATTTATGATGATGCGGAGTGGCTGATTGATCTCGTGGAGAATCTTTTGTTTATCTCACGCATGGAAAACGGAAAAATGCAGATTAATATGTCGACAAATATTATGAATGAGATCATCGAGGAATCGATAAAACATGTAGATAAAAATGCGAATCAGCACGAGATTAAGATTATGAACAGTGAGGATATCCTTTTGGTGAAAGTGGATCCCCAGCTGATCATGCAGGTGTTGATCAATCTGATCAACAATGCCATCAAGAATACGCAGACAGGATCGGAGATATGTATCAGAAGTGAACTGTCCGACGACCATGTTGTCGTCACGGTCAGTGATAATGGTCCGGGAATTCCTGATGATGTCAAGCCTCACGTGTTCGAGATGTTCAACACTGGAGAGAATAAGATTGTCGATGGACGAAGAGGGCTTGGCCTTGGACTGTCTCTTTGTAAATCTATCATTGAGGCTCATAACGGTACGATTACACTGGAGGATAACAGCCCTACAGGATGTCGTTTTATCTTTTGTCTGCCGGCTGAAGAGGTGAATGTCAATGAATAAGCCTGTTATTTTGATTGTTGAAGATGATATTTCGGTTCGTAATCTCATGGTTACGACCTTAAAGACTCATGACTACAGATATCTCGTAGCAGAAAATGGGGCAGAGGCTATTTTAGAGGCTTCTTCCCATAATCCGGATGTTGTTTTTCTTGATCTCGGACTGCCGGACATGGATGGCATTGAAGTAATCCGGAAGATACGAAGCTGGTCAAATATGCCTATCATCGTCATCAGTGCCCGCAGTGAGGACATGGATAAGATTGAGGCCCTTGATGCCGGAGCGGATGATTACCTGACCAAACCTTTTTCTGTAGAAGAACTTCTGGCCAGACTTCGTGTCACGGTCAGACGTCTTTCTCTGATGAACAGCCATACCGAGCAGAGCAGTGCCACCTATATCAATGGGGCCCTGAAGATCGACTATTCGGCAGGATGCGCTTTTTTGGATGGAAAGGAGTTAAAACTGACGCCCATAGAGTATAAACTGCTCTGTATTCTGGCGAAAAATACCGGGAAAGTCTTGACACATACCTATATTACCCAAAGCATCTACGGAAGATGCTGGGAAAATGATATTGCATCTTTAAGGGTGTTCATGGTAACACTCAGGAAAAAACTGAAAGCTTCTTCAGATTCTCCTCAGTATATTCAGACTCATATTGGAATCGGCTATCGGATGATGAAAGTCGAATAGCCGATTTTTATCAATTCTTTGTATGTATATGTCCGGAAATATGATATAATCGAATCATTATTGGAGGTGCGCTATGAATCGTCATCTGTGGAAAAGAACATTATCCTCCTTCCGGATTATTATTATCGGGTTCCTTGGTGTTATACTTTTTGGGACTCTTCTTCTTATGCTTCCGTTTTCTTCTGCGGGCGGACAGTGGACATCGCCGGAGAATGCGTTGTTTACCGCGACCTCCGCTGTCTGTGTGACAGGGCTTGTTGTGAAGGATACCGCGACATACTGGTCGATGTTCGGCCAGTTGATCATCCTGATCCTGATCCAGATCGGTGGATTGGGGATCGTCTCTATCACTGCGTTTATCACGATATTTTCAGGAAGAAAAGTATCGCTTTTGCAGCGGGAAGTTCTGCAGGAAAGCATCTCTGCCCATCAGATCGGTGGCATTGTCAAAATGACCAGGTTCATATTCGTCATTTCTTTCATTGTGGAATTGACAGGAGTCCTTCTTTTGCTGCCGACATTTTGTTCGGAATACGGAACGTCGGGTATCTGGATGGCTGTTTTCCACTCGGTTTCTGCCTTTTGTAATGCCGGATTCGATATTATGGGAGGGCATACCGGGAAATTTTCTTCCTTAACGCACTTTAGTTCACAGATAGGGATTGTTTTGCCTATTAGTCTTTTGATCATTATTGGCGGTATCGGATTTCTGACATGGGCTGATGTTGCCCAGAGAAAGCATCATCTGAAACGATATTCGATGCAGAGTAAGGCGATTATCGTGACGACCGCCATCCTGATCATCGTACCGTCCATGAGTTTTTTCTATCACGATTTTTCCGCATTTCCGATGCAGAAAAGACTCTGGCTGTCGATTTTTCAGGCAGTGACGCCAAGAACGGCAGGGTTTAATACCGCTGATCTGACAGCGATGACAGGATCCGGACGTGCCATTATCATTATGCTGATGCTGGTCGGCGGTTCTCCCGGATCTACGGCGGGTGGTATGAAAACCACTACGATCGCGGTGCTTTTTGCCAATGCCATCGCGGTATTCCGGAAGAGGAAAAATCCAAAGCTGTTCGGCAGAAGAATCAAGGACGAGACAGTAAAAACGGCTTCGGCTTTGTTGATTATGTACCTGTCTTTACCTGTTCTGGCAGCACTTTTTATAAGTGCAATGGAGAATCTTACGATGAATGCCTGTCTGTTTGAGACAGCATCTGCCATAGGGACCGTTGGTCTCAGTCTGGGTATCACAGCCTCCCTTGGGACGGGATCGCACATCATTCTGATCCTGTTGATGTTTTTCGGTCGTGTTGGCGGGCTGACACTGATGTTTGCCGCCATAAACAGCAGGCCCGGAGAAGTATCAAAATACCCTGTAGAAAAAATAATGGTCGGATAACGGAGGTTTAGTATGAAATCTATTTTGCTGATCGGCATGAATCATTTCGGATCCCTGCTTGCCAAAAAGCTTCATGAATTGGGGCATGATATTATGGCTGTCGATATCAATGAACAGCGGGTTAATGACAATATGCCATTTGTTACAGATGCGCAGATCGGGGACAGTACCAATAAAGAGTTTCTTCAGTCTTTAGGAATCAGCGCATATGATGTCTGTATCGTGACAATCGGGGGAGATTTCCAAAGTTCTTTAGAGACAACATCTTTGATAAAAGAGTTAGGAGGAAAGTTCGTGGTATCCCGTGCGGATCATGATGTGCAGGCTAAATTCCTGCTTAGAAACGGGGCCGATGAAGTGCTTTTTCCGGAGAAACAGGTCGCCGAGTGGGCGGCCATTCGTTATGCATCGGATCATATCCTTGATTATATAAGACTGGATAAGGATCATGGTATCTATGAAATCCCGATTCCCAGAGAGTGGCAAGGAAAGAGTATCGGACAGTTGGATATCCGAAGGAAATACGGCATTAATATCATGGGTGTCAAAGAGGATGGGAAAGTGAACCTTTCCGTAACGCCGGAAACGGTACTGGATAAAGATAAAACGATGCTTGTTTTAGGAGAGTATAAGAATATCAGGAAATGTTTTCGTACATGGTAGAGCATAAGGAGAGGCAGCAGTGAGATCATTGTATCGTTATTTTATTTACTTCATGTTATACTCCATATTCGGCTGGTGCTACGAAGTGTTCCTTGAGGTAGTGGTCTACCGTTGGGGCTTTACGAACCGAGGCGTGCTTTTCGGACCCTACTGTCCGGTTTACGGATTCGGGGCTCTGATTTTTCTGTTTCTGATCTATCCGATGGTCCGGGATCGGAACGGCCGCGAGAAAATGATCAGAATTCCACTTGTTTTTCTATTGTGTATGCTGTCAGCCACTGCACTGGAGCTGGCCACGTCCTATCTTCTCGAATTCATCAACGGAAGCTGGCC
>CACZNZ010000078.1 GCA_902782625.1 uncultured Lachnospiraceae bacterium
GATGATATTGTAATTGCTGTAAGGGGTTCGTTAGGGGCTTTAGGCTATGTAAATAAAGAGAATGAGGACTGGAATATCAATTCTCAGCTTGCAATTTTGAGAACAGATAAAACTGAAATATACGGAAAGTATTTGCTTCAGTTTTTATTGTCAGGAACAGGTCAAAAAGAATTGATTAGAAGACAGACAGGCACAGCCCTAAAACAGCTACCAATAGGAGCAATAAAAGATGTTGAGATTCCGATTACTTCTATAGAAGAACAAAAGAAGATAGGTGATTGCCTTTTTGATATTGACAACCTTATCACTCTTCATCAGCGTAAACTAGAAAAACTTAAAAACATAAAGAAATCAATGCTTGAAAAAATGTTCGTTTAGAGAAAGGACTAATAAGATGACATTTAATTCAGAAGCCGCATTTGAAAACAGTCTTATCAATACGCTCACTATCTCTCATGGATGGGAGCCAGAAGTCCTGAAATATAAGACAGAAAAGGATTTAATAGATAACTGGGCAAAGATTCTGTTTGATAACAACCGTTCTATTGATCGTCTGAATGATTATCCGCTTACTGACGGCGAGATGCAGCAGATTATAGAACAGATTAATGGCCTTAAAACGCCGTTAAAACTGAACAGTTTCATTAATGGCAAGAGTGTTTCGATCACGCGTGATAATCCTGATGATGTGGCTCACTTTGGAAAAGAAATATCTTTAAAGATATATGATCGACAGGAAATTGCAGCTGGTCAAAGTCGTTATCAGATTGCGCAGCAGCCGAAGTTTCAAGCCAAAACAAGCATGCTGCCAAACAGACGAGGCGATTTCATGCTTCTGATCAATGGTATGCCGGTTATCCATGTAGAGCTAAAGAAAAGCGGAATACCGGTATCACAGGCTTATAACCAAATACAAAAGTACTATCATGAAAACGTCTTTACTGGCCTATTTTCTTTAGTTCAAGTCTTTGTGGCAATGAATCCGGAAGAAGCGATCTATTTTGCGAATCCTGGCGATGAAAACGCTTTTAATACAGATTTCTGCTTCCATTGGGCTGATTATAACAACGAGCCGATCAATGACTGGAAAACAGTAGCTTCTACACTTCTTTCTATCCCCATGGCCCATCAGCTGATCGGCTTTTATACAGTTGCAGACGATACGGATGGCATGCTAAAAGTTATGCGGTCCTATCAGTATTATGCTGCCAATAAGATCTCTGATACCGTTGCAAGAAACCATTGGGAACACGGTAATCAGTTAGGAGGCTATATTTGGCATACGACTGGCTCCGGAAAGACAATGACCTCTTTCAAATCGGCACAGCTGATAGCAAATTCTAACGATGCGGACAAGGTTGTTTTCCTGATTGACCGGATTGAACTAGGCACTCAAAGCGCCAGTGAATATAGAGGGTTTGCAGAGGCGACTGATGATATTCAGGAGACAGAAGACACCGCTGTATTAATCCAAAAGCTTAAGAGTTCAGATCCTGCTAATACGCTCATTGTCACTTCTATTCAAAAGATGAGCAATCTCAAAGAGAATCCGGACAAATCATTGAAGCAGGCTGACCTTGACCAGATTCTTACAAAGAGGATCGTGTTTGTCGTTGACGAGTGTCATAGGTCATCCTTTGGAGAGATGATGCAGACTGTTAAGAAAACATTCTCAAAGGCATTATTCTTTGGGTTTAGCGGCACCCCCATTCAGATGGAGAATCAGAAGAAGGGGAACACCACTTCAGATATCTTCGGGAATGAGCTGCATAGGTATAGTATCGCTGATGGTATTCGAGACAAAAATGTATTAGGGTTTGATCCAGATAAGGTTTTAACCTTTAAAGAAAAAGATGTGCGGCAGGCAGTAGCCTTAGATAAAGCAAAAGCAAAGACGTTATCAGAAGTGTTTGCAAGCCAGGCTAAAACCAAGATTTTTAATGAGTATATGAAGACAAGGCCGATGGCTGGTTTTGTCAATACCGAAGGCAAATATGTGAAAGGAATTGAAGATTACCTGCTTGCAAGCGGCCAGTATCGTACAGACGAACACCAGAAGATGGTGGTTCAGGATATTCTGGATAATTGGATCATCATAAGCCAGAATTATAAATTTCATGGCCTTTTTGCTACATCAAGCATTCATGAAGCGGTGCAGTATTACAGGCGATTTAAGACAGCAGATCCGACATTAAAAGTCACCGCGCTTTTTGACCCTAGCATAGATAATAATGAGGGAGCTATTGATAAAGAGAATGCACTCATTGAGATCATCGAAGACTATAATGCCCGGTATAATCAGACATTTACAATACCTACATGGCAGAAAATGAAAAAGGATATTCAGTCTCGATTAGCACATAAAAAACCGTATGATCGGATTGAGAAGAACCCTGATGAGCAGATTGACCTTCTGATTGTAGTGGACCAGATGCTGACAGGATATGATTCTAAATGGTTGAACGTTCTTTATCTAGATAAAATTCTAC
>CACZNZ010000079.1 GCA_902782625.1 uncultured Lachnospiraceae bacterium
CTGCTTAACAAACCGTTTGGTAATGCTGATGCCATGCTCCACATGGGCATCGTAAGGCCGGATGCGACGGTAAAAATGGAACTCAATTTCAGGCGAATCGAATGTTTTCCTGGTTATAACCCAGCCCGCGCCGGCACCGTTAACCTGCTTGACACTTGCTTTAGGTGCAAGGAAAATACCTGCAGCAGTATCAATCTGCAGTTCGCCCTCAAATTGATACATGTTGAAGACAATACGGTCTAAAATGTATTTATCAACATTCCGGTTCTTATCTTTGTCCTGGTCTTTTTGCGACGTGGCACTCTTTACAGTAATCTTGTGAGAACCATCCGGATTCTTTACGTCTACCTGAAGCTGCCTAATAAGATATGTTCCGGATGTATCTTTGATATTAAAGACCACTGTCTGGTCTTCGTATTTTTTGATTGTCCAACCATCCTGTTTCATGACATTCTTCATGTTTGTGCAATCAACATAGATGGTGCCCGACGTCGGGAATCCAGGTGCAGTCAGGTCAATTGTCTTATCCCATTGGTCCCTGAAGGTGGGAGTACATGTGGCCGGTTTGCTGTCCAGAATTTGGGACGAATTGTCAGCATAATTAAGAAGATACTCTACATAAGCATTGATCTCTTCTTTTTCCCGTCCATAAACATTTGTTGCATGATCCAAATCCGTGTACTGGATATACGGCGCATCATGGATATCCGGTCCCGGATTCCTATGGTCATCCTGCTTAAATCCCTTATGAGTCTGGTTTTTATTGATATAAATATCAAAGTCGATATTCGTATCTCCGCCGTTCCAGAAAACAGTATTATTGACCAGCTCTCCGATATAGAAAGGAATAGAATCCGTATCCTCAATAAAGATCTCAATGGCCCTTCTGTCCATCTCGAACTCTTTTACAGCAAAGTTGGTCTCAGTATGACCTTTTTGCTTGTATTTCCCGGCAATTACACCAAAGTTGACGCCCGGTCCCAGAATATCTTCCGGAGACAACGCTCCTTCCGGAAGGTCCACCGGAAGCTCGCTCTGGTAAACCGCTTCATTGCCATCGCTCAGAGCGCCGGTAGGCAGCACGATATTCAGCATCATTAATACTGCTGACCAGAGTGAAATGATTCTCTTTATGCTGTGTTTCATAATGAAACTCCTCTCTTCGTCAATTTAGGCACAAGGTTCAGTCTCATTTCGTTCATTCTCTGGCAGTTATCAGTTTAACGATGACTTTCCAGAAGTAATTTCCATTTTCAGCGTCAACCACGTAGCTGAACTCGAGATCATCCGCATCTGCAATATCGTTGTATTCTTCGCCGTCCGGGCTGTACTGCCAGCTGACTTCATACTGGTCATCTTCTGTAAAGTTAACCAGTTCAGCTGTAAGCTCAATCTTTGTTCCGACGAACAGTACGTTCAGAATTGTTCCGTCCATATTGGAGTGGATAACTATTTCTCTTGTCGGCAGATCTTCCATTCCTTCAGGCTTGAGGGTGGCAATAATATCCACCAGGTTAATGTACCGGACTTGTGCGTTTTCATCCAGATCAAAGATCAAAGCACGTTCTGCATCTTCGATCAGTCTCACCCACAGTTCGGTACCAACATCCAGATGATCGACAATGTCCTCTCCGTCAATACTGCCGTACACATTCGCACCGATATCGATAGCCGCGTACACTTTGATATAGCCCATTTCAAGCATTTCCTCATCAGAGGGCATCTGCTTCTCAATGTCAGCCAGGAGGATGTACTGGAGGGTATCGTCCCCGGTATAGATCTCAGCCCATCCTTCGGCTGCGGCGTCCTTGATCCACAGTTCGCTTTCAAAATCGGCATGGCCCGTAACGGCAGCTTCCTCTTCTGTGCTGTCATAGAGATCCGCACCGTTCTGGTTCAGGATCTGAACCTTCCGGTACCCCAGTTCAGCCAGCTGTTCATCAGTCAGCGCAGGCTCGCCGATATCTTCCAGCCGGATGAACTGTCCTTTATCTTCTTCTGAATAGATCTGAGCCCAGCCTTCAGCTTCGGCGTCTTTGATCCACAGTTCGCTTTCAAACTCAGCATGGCCGATCACGGCAGCTTCTTC
>CACZNZ010000080.1 GCA_902782625.1 uncultured Lachnospiraceae bacterium
TCTCTTCTCCGGTTTCCAGATTGATCAGCGTGATCTTCTGATTGGCACTGAGATCCTTCTTCTCTTCCACAGCGATCAGGCTCCGGTCTGCAGAAGCTGTCAGATTACTCTTTACCAGCCCGCTTTGAAGAATCTTGTCTTTGCGAGTCTTCAGATTGATCTCGTGGAAATCCCCATCTAATTTGCAGTAAAACATCCGGTGGCTGTTCAGGTACGCAAAGGCATTAATCTCTTCCTTCAGATTCTCGTACGGTACGGAAGTCTCCAGAAATGCAACTTCACTACTGCATTTTTTCTGCGAATCATAATTCATGATGAGAATACCGTTCTTCCCCTCGTGATGTCCACGATTCATGTAACCGTAAGCCAGATAGACGATATTTCCGTCATCGTTAAAATCAAGAATCTTAAGTCCGTGTGATGACGGATCATTTCTTAAGTCTGCCATGTTTTCGGAAGAAAAACTGAAGACTCTTGCCACGTCCGATGCCATATAATCGTAGTACCACAACTGCCCGTTCTGGGCAAATGCTACTTTTTTCCCTTCATCGGAATATCGATAATCGATATTACTTTGGTTCTGGATCCCCAGCGCGATCATATTATCCGAAGAATCTATGATCTGTTCATTATAGTAGGCATCCATTGTTCTCTGATAGTCAAGAAGAAAGATCCTGTCTGTTGTATAGCGGACCTTATACCTTTCCTGCACATCATAGTATTGAATATATCCACCCTTGATTGGAGCGGAAACCAGTGTATTCATCTGTATCACACCGTAGGTTGCATTCAGTTCCTGCAGTCTGATCTGCGGCTCGCTCTCCTCCCGGACATCCATTTCGCCGAAAAAGACTGTACTTACGCTGGAGTGGATCGTCACTAACTCCATGGTATTTTCCACAGCATTTTCTGAAGGCTCGAGATAAAGGGCATTCTCATCCATCCCTTTTTCCTCAAAAAGATTGTTGTGGAATTTCCTGACAAACTCCATATACTCTGTAAGATGATACCCTTCTGCGTATTGCAGCTTCGTATAATAGAATACTCTCGTACTGTTATTCAGACGAACTGCCATCTGAAGATAGTAATTATCATTGTTGTTGATCTCTGTCTTCAGATTGAAGCTTCCCTCTCTGACATCTGTCGAATCCGTGTCGGTAAGCTTATTGACTGTCCCTTCCTCCACAGGATGTGCCGGATCGGTCTGATAAAGCTTGTATTGAATCGCCGTGATATCATAACCGAAATGGTACAGTTTCAGGCGTATCTCATGGCTTGAATCCATCACTGTAATCTGGTTGCGTACCAGGGACTGATCGATTTCTTCCCGGTATCCCATCATCAGATTATAGTCTCCACCATCCCCGGCAATCACCAGTACCGGATAGGAAGACCCGGACAATTCTGCTGCCACATTTCCTTTTTTCTGGTTTTCCCGGTAATTAAACAAGGCTGCCGCCCCGATAAACACCAGGATCCCCACGATAATCCTGAGCAGTATTATTTTGATTTCATCTTTCATGATAATCCCCTTACTCATCAAGCAATCTGTATAAAGTCGTCTTCAGGCCGAATTCCTCCAGGAATTCCCTGACCATTCTGCCGGATTTTTCTCTTTGAACATTGGATAACGCATGTTTTTTCACAGCACGGATCAGCAGATTTTTTGGCGTATGTTCCATGTCTATGAACTCTAAAACAGCAGTCTCATATCCTTCTCGCTCCAAAAGTGCTGCCCGGATGGCATCTGTCGCCATAGCGCTAAACCGTTCTTTTAAAATTCCGTATTTTGTCACTGGCATCAATGCGTCTGCAGACATCTGTGCATTGACCTCATGCTGACAGCACGGCACACTGAGGATCACTTCTGCACCCCAACATATGGCTTTGTACAAAGCATAGTCCGTAGCAGTATCACATGCGTGTAGTGTCACGACCATATCCACCCGGTCCGTCCCGTCGTATTCTTCAATCGCTCCTTCGATAAAATGCAGTTTTTCATATCCGTATTTTACGGCCAGTTTACTGCAGTGGGCGATCACATCTTTCTTCAGATCCAGACCGATGATCTCTACATCATATCCCTGTAGTTCCCTGAGATAATAATAGATGGCAAAGGTAAGATACGACTTGCCGCATCCGAAATCCAGAATCCGAACTTCCCGGTCTTTTGGCAAAGCCGGGAGAATATCTTCAATAAATTCAAGAAAACGATTAATCTGCCGATATTTATCATAACGGTTTTTTAAAATCTTCCCTTCCTGGTTCATAACCCCAAGATCCATCAGGAAAGGAACCGGCGTTCCTTCGGGAAGAAGGTATCTTTTCTTCCGATTATGGGAAAAATCTGCCGCCACAGGTGGCGTGTCTTTTGTGACAGGCTTGATACGGACAGCTGCTTTCCCTTTTTTATTGATCAGCGCCGTGAACTCACCTTTGGCGCTTTTAAGCTGCATCTGCTTATAGGCAGGCA
>CACZNZ010000081.1 GCA_902782625.1 uncultured Lachnospiraceae bacterium
AAGACCGATGATAAGCGTGCCGAGTCCCACTTTTTTCCCAAACGGGAGCCTGTCTTTTTCAGAGACCCGATGCCTGTGGTATGAATGCAGTGACGAAATATTCCCATTCATGTTGGCAATGCCGATGAATATGAGAAGAATACCTAAAATCGAAGGGATGATCCAGTCGTTCATATGCTTTCATTATATCAAAAATCAGGCGGATCAAAAAGTCCGGGGATATCTTCGTCTGCGTTTCAAATTTCCATAGTCAAGAGAAAGTGACAAAATGGATGTATGATCCATGAACCTTGGACGGTTCATGGATCATACATCCAAACAAACACAATACAAAAAAATAGGAAGTTCCTAAAATTATTTTGGGCAAAAAAGAAAAGGAGCTTCCTATGACAAAAACTGTCTCAATTAGTATAACCGTAGAAATAGCTGGGGAAAGAAAGGATGTGATTCATGAGGAGATTCATCCGGATCAGATAGGAGAAAATCTGAAAAAGGTGACGGATCAAGTTTTTACATCAGCAGGGACTGGCGTCATAACGTATCTGGATGAATATATCATGCAACACGAAGCAAAAGGCCTAAAGGTATTAGGCACAGAAAGCCGGGCGTTCACAACCATAGCCGGAAAGCTTAGTTTTAGAAGGAGAGTCTACAGAAGTAAAGAAGGTAAGCGGATCAAGCCGGTGGATGAGCTGTTAGGGCTGGAGAGATATGCCCGGCGAGACAAGAAACTTCAGGAGATGAACAGCGCATTAGCGGGGCGTTCAAATTATCGGGAAACAGCAGCGATCAGCACAATGATCACACAAAAATATATCAGCCCTGCGTCGATCAGCAGGGATGTGAAGCGGGTAGGCATTCGCTTAGCTGAAAGCGATAAGAACTTCTATACCGAGGAAAAAGGGACAGTCAGGACAAATGTTTTGTATGGAGAATCTGACGGTATCTTTGTCAGGCTCCAAAAGGACAAAGAAGGCAAAAAAGCCGCTGAAATCAGAGCTGCAATCACATATACAGGTAAAAAATGGCTGTCAGGAAACCGAAAGAAACTAATGAACAAGATGACGCTTACAGCTATGGATGTCTCCTCATTGCAATGGCAGGAAATGGTCAGGAATCATGTCTATGCAAATTACGATCTTTCCTCCGTAAAATTATTGGCTGTCGGCGGTGACGGCGGAAGTTGGGTCGGATCTACCTTCAACTTGTGTGGAGTCAGACATATCGAGCGCGTTCTCGATCCTTTCCATATCAAAAGGGCTATCCGCTCCGCTTTCAGCAACGCGCTGGAGCTAACGCCTGTTTACGATGCTTTATTCCATCACGGCTTTTCGGCTGTTGCTGATACTCTGAAGCCTTTGACCAAAAGAGGCAAGCCTTCGATCCGCAGTGCCAGACTTAATTGTCTGAGATACCTTGAAAATCACCAGGATGAGATCCTTCCTCTTTCCGAAAGACACCTTCCTTTTGATCAGTTGTGCTCTCTGGGCTGTATGGAGTCTAATATTGGCAAAGCTATCGCTTTACGCATGAAAACACGCGGCTGCAGTTGGTCCAGGTCCGGCGCTCAAGCTATGTCTGCCATCCTTTGCCATTTACCAGACTTGGTTGATCATTCTTTCCACTACTCTGATTTCAAAAAGTTGAACGATATTACCATTTCTTCCCGCCGCTCCCGACAACCTCTTCCGCAGCCACATATTCATATGGCTTCGTTTCCTATTGTTTCTGCTGGAAAGGCCTCTGTTCCTTTTTATTCTCTTTTCAAAGGTATAATCAATGGCAGTGAACTTCCATAATCTATGGATATTTGAAACAGACTCTTTACACCACGTCTGCGAGCTCAGAGTATAGTGCTCAGCGATATTGAAGATGAACTTCAGACAAACCTGCCGGCATCCGGACACCGAGAAATACTCCCCAGACAGGCCTTATTTGAAGCTCTCCTGCTTCAGAGGAAGCATTCCATCTCTTGTCATACGGAACTGTTGTTACCAGAGTCCGTTCGTTATCGTTTGCCGGGAAAGTGATCTTCAGTTCCGAACTTGTAATTATCTCTGATCTTACACCGGAATATAAGTCAGAGAACAAATCATTGACCGCAGCCTTATCTTCGAAGATGAAAGTGACCTCGGGAACATCAGAGATGGGGCTGTTTACCCTCAGTTCGATGGTTACAGACTCTCCGGCCTTTATCTCACCCAGCGTCATAAAGTACTCAGATGTTTTCAGATCATGCTGGCCGGCATCACTGATGAGGAGCATTTTTCCTACCACAGGCATATCATCGGCATGTGCATAAAGGAAGCCGTCCCTGTCAACGGTAAACCGGTAAAAGATCCTGCCCGGTTCTGATGCGGATAATGTCCAGCAAAACTCCTCATTGCATTCAAAATTTTTATAATCTGTTTCATCTGCCGATACGATCTGA
>CACZNZ010000082.1 GCA_902782625.1 uncultured Lachnospiraceae bacterium
CGGTCTGTCCGTATTCTCCCTTTAACAGAGCCCTTGATTCATTGGTAATCATCTTATAACGTTGACCTGTAAGCACGTTGAGAACGGCCTGTGTACCAACAATCTGGCTTGACGGTGTTACCAGAGGTGGTTCTCCAAAGTCTTTACGTACTCTTGGCACTTCTTCAAGTACGTCATAGAACTTATCAGACTGTCCTTGTTCTTCAAGCTGTGATACCAGATTGGAAAGCATGCCGCCTGGCACCTGATACATCAGGGTCTTGATGTTAACACCAAGTACTTTGGTACTCATCAGACCGCTTTCGAGATCTCTCTCTCGTATCGGACGGAAATAATCTGCAATCTCACCGAGAAGATTCAGGTCATAGCCTGTATCAAACGGTGTTCCGCGGAAGGTCTCTACGAGCACTTCCGTAGCAGGCTGGCTGGTTCCCATGGCAAAGGGTGACATCGCTGTATCGATGATATCTGCACCGGCTTCCACGGCTTTGAGATAAGTCATGGCACCGACACCGCTGGTGTAGTGGGTATGCATTTCCACAGGAATATCAGAAGCACTTTTGAGCGCTTCTACAAGTCTGGTTGCTTCATACGGGATCAGAAGTCCCGCCATGTCTTTAATACACAGAGAATCTGCACCCATGTCTTCGATTCTCTTTGCCATTTCTTTCCAGTAATCCAGGGTGTATGCGTCTCCAATCGTGTAGGACAAAGCTACCTGGGCATGTCCGCCTTCTTTCTTTGTCGCGTCTACAGCCGTCTGCAGGTTTCTCAGATCATTCAGGCAGTCAAAAATCCTGATGATATCGATACCGTTGGCAATGGATTTCTGCACGAAATATTCTACCACATCGTCGGGATACGGCTTATATCCGAGGATATTCTGTCCACGAAACAGCATCTGGAGTTTTGTATTCTTAAATCCGTCTCTGAGTTTTCTCAGTCTCTCCCAGGGGTCTTCCTTCAGGAAACGCAGGCAGGCATCAAATGTTGCGCCTCCCCAACATTCTACGGCATGGTATCCGACCTGGTCCATCTTATCTACGATCGGCAGCATTTCCTCTGTCGTCATTCTGGTGGCGATCAGAGACTGATGTGCATCACGCAGGACAGTTTCTGTTATTTTTAAAGGTTTCTTTTTTATTTCAGCCATGATGAACTCCCTTCTATTCTCTTCCTTTTTATACGCCAAAAATTGCCATAAATGTACCGGCAGCTACCGCTGTACCGATGACACCTGCGACGTTCGGTCCCATGGCATGCATCAAAAGGAAATTCGTTGGATCCGCTTCGGAACCAACTTTCTGAGATACCCTGGCAGCCATGGGCACTGCAGACACACCGGCTGAACCAATCAGAGGATTGACCTTGCCATGTGTGATCTTGCACATCAGCTTGCCGAAAAGGACTCCCGCTGCGGTACCAAGAGCAAATGCAGCCAGACCCAGCACGACAATCTTGATCGTGGTGATCTTTAAGAAGGCTTCTGCACTAGTGGTTGCCCCTACTGAAGTACCGAGAATAATGACAACGATATACATCAGCGCATTGGATGCTGTATCGGACAGCTGCTTTACCACGCCGCTTTCACGGAACAGATTACCGAGCATGAGCATTCCGACCAGGGGAGCTGTAGACGGAAGTATCAGACATACCACGGTGGTAACCACGATCGGAAAGAGGATTCTTTCCGTTTTTGTTACGGGCCGCAGCTGTTCCATCTTAATTTTTCTCTCTTCTTCTGTCGTCAGTGCTTTCATGATCGGTGGCTGGATGATCGGCACCAGGGACATATAGGAATAAGCAGCGACCGCGATTGGTCCCATCAGCGCGGCCTGTCCGAGTTTTCCTGCCAGAAAAATAGAGGTCGGACCATCTGCACCACCGATAATGGAAATGGCTGCTGCCTGTTTATTTGTGAATCCCATTGCGATCGCCAGGAAATAAGCTCCATAGATTCCGAACTGGGCTGCTGCACCGAGCAGAAAACTTGCCGGATTGGCGATAAGCGGCCCGAAATCCGTAAGAGCTCCGACACCCAGAAAGATCAGGGATGGAAGGATACTCCATTCATCAAGCAAATAGAAATAATGAAGTAATCCTGTATCACTCATAATACTTGGATAGATATTGACAAGGAGCATACCGAAGGATATCGGAATCAGAAGCAGCGGCTCATACTCCTTGACGATTGCCAGATACAGAAAAAGGAAAGCCACAAGAATCATGGCAAAATTGCCTATGGTAAGATTAGCAAAGCCTGTCTGTCCGGCAAGGTTAATAAATGTTTGTATGATATAATCCATAGGATCTCCTTTCCAAAAGACAACGATCAGTTGATTGTAATGAGAACCGTTCCGCTTTCCACCATATCACCGGATGCCACATTGACGCTTGCCACTACACCATCCTCTGATGCATAGATCTCATTTTCCATCTTCATTGCCTCAAGGACCACTGCAACTTCACCTTTTTTGATTGGTTTACCTTCCTCGGCTTTTACGCTGAGAATTTTCCCGGGCATCGGTGCGATTACTTTCACACTGCCCTCTGCCCCGGACGGAGCAGCCGGTGCTTTCTTCGCCGGTTTTTTCGGTGCTGAAGCTTTCTTCGGAGCTTTTGCCTGCTGTGTCATTTCTTCTGCGCCGATCTCTTCAACGCTTACTTCATATTCTACGCCATTAACGGTTATTCTGTAATTTTTCATCATCTTTCCTCCCGGATATCTATCTTCTTTTCACTCTTCTGACGGAACGGACTATCAGCTGATCCGCACTTACGGCGCCGTCACTGGCTGCCACGATAGCTGCGGTGATCACCGCGATCAGCGCCTCATCTTCCTCTGTTTTTTCAAAGATCTCCTTTGGCAGGATCGGCCGTTTGGGCGGCTTTCGTTCTGCCTCATCCAGATCCTCTTTTCTGCGTCTTGCCCGGTGCATCATAAAGGAATTCCATCTACGCTGCAGTTTCGGTATATAAGCAAAAAATGAGATCAGAATAGAGATCAGTATCAGCATGGAAAAAACGGTTCCCATGCCGAGCAGGGTATTGAGTAATGCTTCTGTAAACATTCTCCCTCTCTCCTCTCTACAATGCCGGGTGTTTCTTTGCCTGTTTTGTTTCCTTCTTATCAAAAAGCATCTCGAATGCCATGATCAGCCTTTTCCTCGTTGCATCCGGCTCAATAATATCATCGATATATCCTCTGGAAGCTGCAGCAAGAGCACTGCTTTGCATTTCCTGATACTGCTGTCTCTTTTGTGCAATCAAAGCCAGCTTATCATCACTCGCATTTATTTCACCTGCATAGATGATTCTGACTGCCTTATCGGCATCCATCATACCCACGGAAGCATTCGGCCATGCAAGGACAAAATCTGCACCGAGTGCTTTGGAGTTCATCACAACACCTGCCGTTCCGTATGCCTCTCCCGCGATCAGGTTGATTTTTGGAACCGTGCATTCTGACAATACGGCAACAAAGGAAGCCATCGCCTCTGAGAGTCGTTTTTCCTCATGTTCGTTAGCCCGAAATCCTTTGACATTGGTGATCGTAAGAATCGGAATGGAAAATGCATCACAGAATCGGATAAATCTTGCTGCTTTCGAAAGACCTTTATTGGTAAGGACCATCTCCCCATCAAACCCTGCATTTGCCACAGCACCAATAGTCTGACCATTTAACCTGATCAATGCTGTAACCATATCTGATGCATATTCCTTCTTCGTTTCTATATAAAGGTGATCGTCCGAAATCTTTTTCAGGATAAAGCGGGCATCATAAGCTGTTTCTGCCAGTTCCGGTATGATTCTGTTTAAATTGTCACTGCACTCAGCAAAAATGTCTTCACTGTTCCAGGATGACGGCAGAAGATCAATCAGTTCTGCGATTTTCTCGAGCATCTCTCCTTCATTCTCGCAAAGGAAATCCACCGTTCCGACATTCGACGCCTGATATACAGCACTCGAGGTATCTTTCGCTTCCTCGCTGTTACCTGCAAGTGTATTCGGACTGTTGATAAACATACTGCTCTGCTCTTTTACCATAAATGTAAAATCTGACAGAGAGGATACGAGGGCGCTGCCGCCACCGCACATTCCGAAAACAGCCATGATCTGCGGGATCATTCCGGATGCTTTCATCTGCTGGCGGAAAAGAGTCCCGAACGCATGCAGCGCATCATAGGCTTCCTGCAGTCTCAGTCCGGCACAATCGAGCATTCCTATGACCGGTGTACCTGTTTTCATTGCCATATCATACAGACGGGTAATTTTTGCGGCATGCATCTCCCCGACTGAACCTCCCAGCAGAGAGGCGTCCTGGCTGAAGACATATACCATTCTGTCACCCATAATTCCATATCCAGTGATGACACCGTCACCTCTGACTTTTTGTGCTTCCTTGGTGAAATCAGTATTTCTTGCGGCGACATAACTGCCTAATTCCACAAAACTATGATCATCAAGCAGAGAGGTGATGCGGTCCATCGCACTCATCTGTGAATTATTCATTCTTATCCCTCCTTGAACAGGGTATCCATACTACCCCAAATTAACGCTTTGGAACTAATCATAACAAAATTCCAAATCAGAATCAATACTTTTATGTCATTTTTTTAACACAATTTATTGTGTTCTATTATCCGTTTTTTTATGATTTTTCACTAGGAATCCTTTATTTTTTTCTCGTAAGAACTTATACTGTCGTCAAATGTTCTAACTGTTTTCTTTCGAAACCTTATTTGATTACTTTTGTTTGTTATTTTTTTAACCTTATGCTTCTACAGGATTTCAATCACAGGGAAAACCATGATTTTCTTTCCTTTTGAGGCGTAATAGTGTATAATATCATTAAGAAAGAGTCCTGTATTCGTATGTCTATCTCATTTCAAAAAGGAGGGATTTTATGGAGAATCGTAAGATTTCTTTTCATTCAAGAACCTGTAATTTAAGCCTTTCCGTTTATCCGGGGCATTTTGCAACCAGACACTCCCATGTCAACTATTTCATGGACATGACCACCCTGAAAGTTCGTCAGTCGAATGCCAGAGAAGCTGCTTCTGCTCTGGTACAACTGTACAAACACAGTACCGTAGTTGACACAATTGTATGCCTTGACGGTACAGAGGTCATTGGTGCCTTCCTTGCAGAGAAGCTGACACAGAGCGGATTCTTTTCCTACAACCAGCACAAATCCATCTATATCGTTACACCGGAGATTGATTCTGACGGTCAGATGTTCTTCCGCAAGAACATCCAGCCAATGATCACCAACCGTAATATCATTATCCTTATGGCTTCTATTACCACCGGTCTTACCATCAATCAGAGCTGGGAGGCCATCGAGTATTACGGCGGCAAACTGCAGGGGATCTCTTCGATCTTCAGTGCTATTTCCGAATATGGCAATCTTCCGGTAAACTCACTGTTTACCACGCAGGATATTCCAAGCTATCACACCTACAGCAAGCATGATTGTCCATACTGCAAGAACGGACAAAGAATCGAAGCATTGGTAAATGGCTACGGATATTCTGAAATCGGTCAATGATAAATGTACATGATGAAAGGGACAGCCAGATCCGTCTGACTGTCCCTTCCTTTGTATTTACACTTCCACATTCATGGTTTTTGCAATCTCTTTGGATGCTTCTTCCAGGAAATTCTGTTTTTTCACCTCATCTATGTCCGGCAGTTCTTCGACAGAAGATACACCAAAACATCTTAAGAACTCTTCCGTCGTTCCGAATATGATCGGGTGCCCTATGGTACTGAGGCGCCCCAGTTCTTTTACCAGTCCGTATTCAATCAGTTTATTGACGGCAAAGTCGCTCCTGACACCACGTATACTTTCTATCTCCTGTTTTGTGACCGGTTGTTTATAGGCGATGATCGACAATGTCTCGATCAACACATCGGTAAGCGATCTCTTTTTTGGCTGTCTGACCAGTTTGCTTATGTATTCATAAGTCTCTACTTTTGTCCCCATCTGATAGGAGCCTTCCAGTTCGATCAGCGTAAGCCCTCTGTCATCAGCCTCGTATTCTTCTTTCATCTCTTTTAAAGCTTCACAGATTTCTTCTGTGTCCCTGTCTAGAGCCTGGGCAAGCCTGTCCGGAGAGACTGATTCACCCATCGTAAACAGGATAGCCTCCAGAATGCCTTTCAGTTTTTCTTTGTCCTGCATGTTAAGAATTCCTTCCTAGTATACACTGTCAAGATAGATCTCCGAAAAATTTTCAGACTGACTGACCATGATTTCTCCCAGCTTCATCAGTTCCAATACTGCAAGAAATGTTGCGATAACATTTTCCCGTTCCGGCGCGACCTCCAGCAGTGTGCGAAAGTTGATCCTGGAATACCCGTGAATCTGATTCCGTATGTCTTCCATGCGGTCTTCTACCCGGAATCTTTCCTTCGTAATGGTCCCAAAGTCTTTGCGAACCGGATCTTCCAGTTCTTTTTTCCTGCGCATCACCATCTGAAAGACATCGTAGAGCTTTGTCAATGTCAAATCTCCTACGATCTCCTGCGTATTGACCGGTTCAACGTAGTCCCGGATTTCCTGGGGAACTGTCTGTGGTTTGTAACAGATTTTTGCTGCATCTATGCTCCTGTCTTTTAATTCAACAGCCGCATATTTGTACATTTTATATTCCATCAGTCTGCGAACCAGTTCTTCTCTTGGATCCTCTTCTTCCTCTTTCTCCTCTGCCGGAAGAAGCATTTTTGCTTTAATCCTGAGTAAGGTTGCTGCCATGACAAGGAATTCGCTCATGGAATCCAGGGTCTTTTCCCTCTCCATCTCGCGGATATACTCCAGATACTGGGATGTGATCTCCACGATCGGAATATCATAGATACTGACTTTATTTTTTTCTATCAAATGTAAAAGAAGATCCAGCGGGCCTTCAAACACATGAAGTTTAACATCTATCGCCATATTGTTCCATCATCTTGCTTTCCCCGACTATCTGCTGCAAAGCAGAATCAGGTAAAAAATCTACCTTGTATATAACAGCGGCCAGTGCCGGGATCGGGATGGTATACTTGTTCTTCCACCATTTAAACCCACCTTCATCAGGAAGGATATCCATGCATGCTCCGTCATAATAGCCGCCATATTCTTTTCGTTCTCCGGAGAGCACCTCTAAGAGGCGTACCGGATGGTCATATCCAAATGAAAACTCATCATAATGAGTATCACTCATATTTAACACCACAATAAAGTGATCTTTTCCATGCATTCTTTCATATACATATACACGTTCTTCTACCGCTTCAACCTCGATCCACCGGAAAGATGCCTGATCATATTCGCTGCAGTAAAACGCTGGTTCATGGGTATAGAGATTGCTCAGATCTTTTAAAAACCTCTGCAGATCTCTGTGCTTCGGATAATCCAGAAGCAACCAGTCACACTCTCTGGTCTCATCCCACTCTCTGAATTGTCCGATCTCATTTCCCATAAAATTCAGTTTTTTACCGGGATGCGTGTACATATAAGTATAGAGAGTTTTTGCCTGTTGGAATTTCACGTCATAGTCTCCCCACATTTTCTGCAGAATCGTTGCTTTGCCATGCACCACCTCATCGTGGGAGAAAGGCAACAGATAATTCTCTTTATAAAAGTACATCATGGAGAAGGACAGTTTATTATAGTGGAATTTTCTGTCATAAGGGGAAATGCGGAAATAATCCAGGGTGTCATTCATCCATCCCATATCCCACTTATAATCAAATCCAAGCCCGTCATATTCAACAGGTGCTGTCACTTTCGGGAAATTGGTAGAGTCTTCGGCTATCAGCATCGCTGTCGGATGAAGCTCATTGAGTCCTTTATTCATCTCTTTGATAAACTTCAGAGCTCCCTCATTGATTCCATTGAAGGAATCTCCCTGCCAATAGATGGCATTGCTGATTGCATCCATCCGAATTCCGTCAAAGTGGTATTCAGACAGCCAGTAGTTTGCGCTCGACTGCAGAAAACTTCTGACCTCCCCGCGATAATAATTGAAATTGCAGGTTCCCCACTCGCTGTAGCCTTTATCCGGATCGGCATATTCATACAGAGCAGTCCCGTCAAACCTGCTTAACGCATAGTTATCCGTTATAAAATGTACAGGTACAAAATCCAGGATCACACCAATCCCTTCCCGATGAAATATATCGATCATCTCCTTCAGTTCCGTTGCTGTTCCATAGCGGGAAGTTGGACAGTAATAACCACTTACCTGATATCCCCATGACTGGTCAGACGGATGTTCTGTCAGAGGAAGGAATTCCACATGAGTATATCCTTCTTTTTTTACATAACTGACCAGCCTTCTGGCAAGATCATCATAATGATACCATCCATTAACTTCGTCATCCGGATTGTTCTGCCATGAACCAGCATGGACTTCATAGATGTTCATCGGTTTGTCAAAGTTTTTCGATCTGTTTGCCATCCATTCCTCATCACGGAAGGTATATGCATCCATATCGACGATGATAGAAGCCGTATTCGGACGCAATTCTGAACCGAATCCGTAAGGATCAAAACGGTCAAGCACAATGCCGTCTTTCTGATAGATTCTGTATTTATACATCATGCCCGGTTCAGCTTCGTTGCAGAGGATCTCATAGATCCCTGATCTTCTGTCCTGGATCATCTCGTGTTCTGATCCGTCCCAGTCGTTGAATTCCCCGATTAATTCAATTTTCTTTGCATTCGGAGCATAAACTCTGAACATAACTCCGTCATCCGTAGGATGTGCCCCAAAATATGTATATGCATCAAATGCTTTCCCTATGTAAAAATCATGCAGTACCATCATGCCCCCTCCTTCATACATTATTCATAAGTATTATACAGGACTCAACCAGTTTTTTCCACTGCAAATGAAAAACCGCCTTAGATTTTCTTTCGATCTAAGACGGTTTTTGAAATACATTCAAACTGACTATTTAGCATATTCCACTGCTCTGGATTCACGAATAACATTTACTTTGATCTGTCCCGGATAATCAAGTTCATTTTCAATCTGTTTTGATATGTCTCGAGCCAGAAGCATCATGTCACTGTCGCTTACCTGATCAGGAACTACCATTACTCGAATTTCTCTTCCTGCCTGAATGGCAAAAGTCTTTTCAACTCCCTTGAAGGAATCTGCAATATCTTCTAACTGTTTGAGTCTCGTAGTATAGGTCTCAAGTGTTTCTCTGCGGGCACCCGGACGAGCCGCTGAAATAGTGTCGGCTGCCTGCACAAGACATGCAATCAGGCTGGTCGGTTCAACATCTCCGTGATGGGATGCAACAGCATTAATTACGATTGGAGATTCTTTATATTTTTTACATAAATCCACACCGATTGTAATATGAGAGCCTTCCATCTCATGATCAACGGACTTACCGATATCATGGAGCAATCCGGCTCTTTTTGCCAAACGTACATCTTCACCAATCTCACCGGCCAACAGGCCGCATAATTGAGCCACTTCAATAGAATGCTTCAAAGCATTCTGACCATAGCTTGTACGATACTTCATCTTGCCAAGAAGTCTGACCAGCTCAGGACGAACACCATGGACACCCGCTTCGATAAGGGCTGCCTCGCCTTCTTCCTTCATCGTCTGTTCTACTTCATGCTGCGCTTTCTCAACCATCTCTTCGATTCTTGCCGGATGGATACGTCCATCGACAATCAGCTTCTCTAACGCAATTCGTGCAACTTCCCGTCGTACCGGATCAAAGCTGGAGAGGATCACAGCTTCAGGTGTATCATCAATAATAAGATCTACACCTGTGAGAGTCTCAATCGTACGGATATTACGTCCTTCACGACCAATGATCCTTCCCTTCATCTCATCATTCGGAAGCTGTACTAATGAAATGGTAGCTTCAGCGACATGGTCAGCTGCACACTTCTGAATAGAAGTAACAACATATTCCTTGGCTTTCTTTGACGCTTCTTCCTTGGCTCTGACCTGCATTTCCTTTACCATCACAGCCATCTCACGTTTCACGTCATCTTCCACAGTCTTCAAAAGATACTCTTTTGCCTGTTCAGAGGTTAATCCAGAAATTCTTTCCAGTTCCTGCAGTCTCTTATCATGTAACTCATCCACCTTGGCTCTCTGTTTATCCAAAGAGCTTTCCTTACGCGACAAGGCCTGTTCTTTCTTCTCAATAGAATCCATCTTACGATCCACCTGCTCTTCTTTATTGAGAACACGTTTCTCATACTTCTGGAGTTCGGCCCTTCGCTCCCTGGTTTCTTTCTCAAAATCGTTCTTCGCCTTAATCGACTCTTCTTTCGCTTCGAGCAAAGCTTCTCGTTTCTTTGCCTCCGCTGTCTTCAAAGCTTCGTCGATAATCTCCTGTGCCTGACTCTCAGCACTTCCCAGTTTCGCTTCAGATATCTTCTTGCGATACGTCAGTGTTGCGGGCACTGAGACGGCAGCTGTAACAACGATCGAAACCACTGCGGCAATTACAGTAGCAAACAATTGCAGGAGCACCTCCTTATTAAATTTTCATCATACAAAAGTACAACATATTAATATTATACTTTTCTTTATAAAAAGTCAAGCCTTTCATAATTCCATTTCCAATAGAATGCACAGAAAACAGATTGTTTTCGTAACATTTTTTATCAGATAGACGAAAACCCGCAAGCAAGTCTAAAACAGATAAAACAAGCTGATTACAGTCAAGACCTGTAATCAGCTTCCTGTTTACGTTCTTCCAAAAGCATGTCCAAAACTCTCATAATCTGAGAGGGAGCATATCCTTTTCTTCCGAAATGAGCCATGATCTTCTGCCGGTCTTTCATGTCCATCGCTGAAAACTTCCGCATATATTTCTTCATCGCCGGAATCATGTCTTCGTCTTTCTGATCCCCGATCTCCTCCATAGCCAGGCTTATCGTCTCGCGGGCAATTCCCTTATTCAAAAGGTCCTGCCTGATCATGCGAAAACTTTTTCTCTCTCTTCTGCTACGTATGTAGTCACAGGCATATCTGAAATCATCCACATATCCGAGTTCTTTCATGCGCATAAGAGTCTCTTCCAGAGAACGGCTGTCATGGCAGGATGCCTGCAGTTTTTCCCGGAGATCTTTTTCAGTTCTGTCAGCACGGGCCAATATGGCATATGCTCTTTTCCGGGCTCTTGGCAGTGCATAATCCTGTCGTATCTCTTCCAGTTTCTCTTCCGTAAGTATATCTCCGTCTGAAAGTTTCAGACTGCGGATCTCAGACGGATAGAGGTAGAGTCCCTCTTTTTCTCCGGGATCCACATAAACTTTTTTCCCTTTGGAGGTTCTTAATGTAATCGTATACTCTCTCATCATGCTTCGTCTTCAGACAAATCCGGCTCCTGCTCCATCGTATCAAGCGGCAGATGATAGTGTTCACGAATCTTGTATTCGACTTCTCTCATTACATCCGGATGAGATGCAAGGAAAGCTTTTGCATTCTCTCTTCCCTGTCCAATCTTCTCACCCTGATAGGAGTACCAGGCACCGCTCTTGACGATGATATTGAGATTGGATGCCAGGTCTATGAGGTCGCCTTCCCGGGAAATACCCTTGCCAAACATAATATCGAATTCTGCCTCACGGAACGGAGGTGCTACTTTGTTCTTGACGATCTTTACTCTGGTGTGGTTACCGATAATCTCTCCGCCCTGTTTGATGGCTTCCACTCTGCGCACATCCATACGGACTGAGGAATAGAATTTCAGTGCCCTTCCGCCGGTGGTCACTTCCGGATTGCCGAACATGATACCCACTTTTTCACGAAGCTGGTTTATAAATACCACTGCGCAATTGGATTTATCGATCACACCGGTAAGCTTTCTCATAGCTTTGGACATGAGACGAGCATGCAGGCCCACCTGCTGATCATCCATATCTCCTTCGATCTCCGCCTTCGGCACAAGAGCGGCAACGGAGTCGATGATCACAATATCAAGCGCGCCGGAACGGATCATCGTCTCAGCAATCTCAAGAGCCTGCTCTCCGTTATCAGGCTGGGAGATGTAGAGATTATCGATATCCACACCGATATTCTTGGCATACTGCGGATCAAGAGCATGCTCCGCATCGATGAAACCGGCAATGCCGTTTCTCTTCTGTGCTTCTGCGATCATATGGAGTGCCACGGTAGTTTTACCGCTTGACTCCGGTCCATAGATCTCTATGATACGCCCGCGCGGCACACCGCCGACACCAAGCGCAATATCCAGACTGACAGATCCTGTAGGGATAGACCTGATATTAATGTTCGCGGTGGAATCTCCAAGCTTCATGATGGAGCCTTTCCCAAAGCTCTTCTCGATCGATGCTACTGCATTATCCAATGCCGCAAGCTTCCCCTCTCTGTCTGCTATATCATATCCCATCAGGGACGCGTTTTTCTTTTCTGTTTTCTTTGCCATATTTAATCCTTTCCAGTACGATACCCTATGAATCGAACTTATGTTCGGTTCTATCATACCACATTCCCTTCAAAGAAACAAGAGATAATTCTATCGGTTATCTATTTTTTCCGGATAAATGTCATGGTGCGTCAGTCGCTCCCATGCAACCTTTTCCCATGGTGTTCCTTCTTTTCCGTAATTGGTATAGGGATCAATGGAGATTCCCCCTCTCGGTGTGAACTTTCCCCACACCTCGATGTACTTCGGGTCCATCAGGCGAATCAGATCTTTCATGATGATATTGACGCAATCTTCATGAAAATCTCCGTGATTCCGGAAGCTGAAAAGATACAGCTTCAATGATTTGCTCTCCACCATCTTAAGATCAGGAACATAAGAAATATAGATCGTTGCAAAATCAGGCTGTCCGGTCATGGGACACAGTGATGTGAATTCAGGACAGTTGAATTTCACGAAATAATCATGATCAGGATGCTTATTGACAAATGTCTCTAAAACATCCGGGTTATAATCCGTTTCATACCGGGTATCATCACTCCCAAGCAGACTGATTCCCTGCATCTCTTCTTTTTTTCTTCCGCTCATTGTTTTTCTCCGTTGTTAAAAATCCATACTCTATTGAAAATCTAATTCCTCTTCCAAAACAGGATGTGTATTCCGATAAGTTACAAAGCGGTAACGGTGATCCGTCCCGAAAGAGTATTCTTCTGACTCATCCTCTACCTGCCATTGTGGCATGCTGTCAAGATTCGGCATCCAGGTGTCGGCATCGAACGTCTCTTCCAGACGGGTGATATAAGCCTTGTCACAGTAAGGAAGCAGCATCCTGTAAATGCTCTCTCCTCCTGCGACAAAAATTTCTTTATCGTCACAGGAATTAAGAAAACAAAGCATTTCCTCCAGGCTGTGGACAACAATCGCACCCTTCCCCTCGTAATCCGGATTTCCTGTCAGGACAACATTGATCCTTTTGGGAAGTGGCTTCCCTCCGGGAAAGCTTTCCAGAGTTTTTCTTCCTACCACAATGACATTACCTGTGGTCTTTCTGGCGAATTCCTTCATGTCTTCCGGTATTCTTAACAGCAAATCTCCATCTTTGCCGATCGCCCAGTTTCGATCAGCTGCTGCAATCAGTTTCATCATATCTCCTCCGAATCAGATGGCAATCGGTATATTTTTAATCTGCGGACCTGTCTGGTAATCTTCCACGATCAGATCGTCTGTCGTAAACTGGTAAAAGTCTTTCACTTCAGGATTCAGCGAGACTTTCGGTGCAGGATATTCCGGCCGATCCATAAGATCCCTGATCATATCAATATGACGGTCGTAAATATGCGCATCTGCAATCACATGGATCAGTCTTCCCGGAATCATCCCGCTGCTTTGGGCAATCATCATCAAGAGGATAGCATATTGACAGATATTAAAGCCATTGGCCGTCAGAAAATCCTGACTGCGCTGATTAAGAATGGCATTCAACACCAGCTTCCCATCTTCTTCGGTCACATTGTACGTCATCGAATAAGCACAGGGATCAAGTGCGCCTCCTTCAAGATAATCGAACTGGTACATATTTGTCATGATCCGTCTTGAATAAGGCGTTTCTTTCAGCTGTTTTAAGACATAATCGATCTGATCAGTCTCTTCTCCCTTAAAAGAGAATTTATGGCCGATGGTCCAGCCGTAACAGGTTCCGATCGTACCGTCAGGCTGCTCCCACTCATCCCAGATATGACTGTTTAAATCACATAAACGATTCGATTTTTTCTGATAAATCCAGAGAATTTCGTCCATACAGGTTTTCAGCGGAACTCTCCGCAATGTGATGGCAGGAAACTCCCTGCGCAGATCATACTCATTGACGATTCCAAATGCCTTGTAAGTATATGCCGGTGTGCCGTCTTCCCAGTGCGGGCGCACCTTTTGTCCTTTGGTCGTTACTCCACTGTTTAAAATCGTCTCACAGTTTTTTTTGAACAAAACATCTGCATAACTCATGATTTGCCACCTCTTTCTCCCGGCTGCCGACAAAGATTTCATGTTTTAGTCTGGCAGGAATTGATTTTTTATAAAAAAAGTATTACTATTAAAGTATCGATATTGAAAAGGAAGGATGATATGCCATGAAAAAAAGACATTTATTATTTTTCGCTGCTCTTATCATTGGAATCGCCTGTGCAGCTTATCTTCTGAAAGACCGTTTCTTCGGCAATTCTGACAATCTCGAACTGCCAGAACCCGAAGAAGATATCTTCGACCAGGAGATTCCGGAATTTCGTGATATCTCTGGTACGGAATCCGTTGCCCGGGAGGAAAAGCCTCACCACAGAGTCCGCCGCGGATATATCCGTCTGAAATTACATGAAAGAGAATCTGAAGAATATTAATCAGAATCTACAATCTGACAGCCGGCTTCGCGCCGGCTTTTTTCAGCATTTCTTCCAGCTCATCAACGGTGAAATTGTAATGGGAATTGCAGAAATGGCAGTTTACCTCAATCGGTTCTCCTTCCTCCACCATCTTGGCGAGTTCTTTTTTCCCGATACTGATCACAGCTCTCGATACTCTTTCTTTCGAGCAGTTGCAGTAAAACTTCGTCGGGATTTTTTCTTCGATTGTCATTCCCAGCCCTTCAAACAGCTCTTCCATCATCTCTTCAGGACTTTGCCCGCTATCGAGATGTTTTGTTACAGAAGTAAATCTCCCCAGTCTTTCTTCCAGTGTGGAAATGGTCTCTTCCGATGCAAAAGGCATCATCTGAATCATAAACCCTCCAGCCTGCCGGACAGTGTTGTTCTTATTCATCAGGACACCGAGCGCTACCGATGTGGGAATCTGCTCAGAGGATGCGAAATAATAGGTCAGATCCTCTGCGATCTCACCAGTAACGAGATTGGTCTGTCCGGTGTAGGGCTCTTTTAATCCGAGATCCTTGATTACCGTAAGAACCCCGCTGCCCAGAGCACCGCCCACATACAGCTTCCCCGCCTTGCTTGGAGGCAGCATCACGCCGGGGTGATAGACATAGCCTTTGACATTGGCTCTCGCATCTGATGTCACAATCAGTCCGCCGATCGGCCCGTTGCAACGGATCTGTATGGTAATCAGATCGCTGTCATTTTTACTCATACATCCCATCATGGCTCCTCCTGTCAGAAGCCGCCCTAAAGCTGCTGTTGCAACCGGACTTGTCTGATGGATCTGTCTGGCATGCTCCACAAGATCTCTGGTCGTCGCTGCAACAAATCTAACCTGCTGATCCGCAGCCATACCTCTGATAATATAATCACTCATAAATTAGTCCTTCCTTACGTCATACTTTTTTGCTTGCCGTATTCCCTGGCCACAAAAACGATCCTCTCGCTGCTGCTGTCTGCCTCCTTGCCGGAATATCCATCATAGGCAGCGATATATTTCATTCCGGCGCCTTCGAGCAGGTCAAGAATCTCCTGCATCGTATATCCTCTCTGTACATGTTCTTCACAGAATTTTCTGTATCGACCGTCTTCCTCTCTGACAAAAACATTCAGTTCGATCGAGTTGATCTGGGCCTCTTTGTCATATTCATTAAACCAGATAAAGCTGACATCTTCTCTGTCTTCGGCAATGACAGTATCACCCAGGATTTTACGGTATTTATAATCTGTATTGACATCAAAGACAAAGATTCCTCCAGGGTCAAGATAGTTATTGACCAGAGAGAATACCTCCTGCAGATCGCGGGGATCTGTAAGATAATTCAGACTGTCACAGGCACAGACTGCCGCCCGTACTGTCCCGTAGAGTTCGAATTCCCTCATATCCTGAAGCAGATAGAGACAGTCCCGGGGCGAGTTTTCTCTGGCAATCTGAAGCATCTCCACAGAACGATCCACCCCGATCATATCATATCCGTCTCTGCTCATAAGCCTTGTCAGCCTGCCGGTTCCACAGGCCAGGTCAAGAACAATACCGTCTTTGATCCCATTCTCATGCAGAAGTGAACGGATTCTCAGCCACCATTTTTCATAAGGCACATTGTCCATCAGTTCGTCATAAACCATGGCAAAGCTTTCGTAACTGGCCATCTCTCATCCTTTCTGTCTATCCATTTCCTAAACAGATATGAACCGGCGCAGTGCAAAGGAATAAATCCATGATTCCACAACGGGCACCCCGGTAATCTGCTCTAATGCTGTTTTATAATATACCATCTGTTTCTGATAACGGTCAACAAGGATACTTTCTTCTCCTTCTGACACACGGTCGGTCTTATAATCGATCAGCCACCATCCTTCGGGAGAACGTACAGCCAGGTCGATTATACCCTGGACCAGGACGGTCTCTCCCTCTACGGCATCTGGTCCTTCTGTCACGCCAATCGTGAAGGGAAGTTCTTTTTTCAGGCAGCCTTTCAGATCCATCTTCCGGATTTCATCACCGATATCAGAAAAGAGAAAATCCTTTGCCCCCTGCTCAAACCATGCCAGATCAATCTCCTGTGTTTCCGGCATATTCTCCCGAAGGATGTTGATTTCTTCCGAAAGGCGGTCCGGCGTGTCGATCCGCTCGAAAGGAAGATGCTCCATCAGGCTGTGGATAATCGTACCTTTACGAGCCGATGTAATCTTCTCTTCCTGTTCTCTTAAGAATACCGGAATCAATTCCTCATTCTCTTTTGTATCAGCCCGTTTTTCATAGTGGCTTTCTTCCCCCTCAAGCTCAATCTGAGAGAGTTTTTTCAATTCAGAGACAGAGTATTTCCTTTTTGCCTTTGTCGCTTCCAGATAGGGATATTCTCTGGAAAATGAACTGGTTACAGGCGTCTCATCAAGATTCTTAACATACTTTTCAAGTATGGACTCAAGATCAGAAGAGTTCTTTTGCGCACTGACCGGCACAGCAGTTATCGCATTCTCTACATCCTTCCAGTGAAACAGTCTTGTCTCTAAATAGCTGTCTTTTTGCGCAGGAGTAATATTCTGGTCTCGCCTTGCCAGTAAGAACTGTTGGACAGATGGATGGTCGGCCAGTCCAGGAAGGATCCAGTCCAGGAAGCAGGCTGCCCCGAGCCTGTCTCCTTTGTCAAACTCTCTGTCGGCCAGTTCCTGCAACGTCTTTTCCTTCACAACCCCTGTTATGATGAGTTTTTGTTCCGCCCTGGTCATCGCCACATACAGTATTCGAAGTTCTTCTTCGAGCATTTCCTTTTCTGTCACTGTCTGAATGTATTTTTCAATCAGCGACGGGTGACGGAATCTATTTTCGACATCAATATAATCGATTCCTACCCCGATCTCGGGATGTGTCAGCACCGATTTGTTTAAATCCATCTTATTAAACTGCTTTCCCGTCCCACTGACAAATACCACGGGGAATTCAAGTCCTTTACTTTTGTGAATGCTCATGATATAGACCGCATTTTCTTCAGACGCCCCACCTGCTCCAAGTTCAATATCATAGCTTTTGAGTTGTTCCATATACCGGTTGAAGTAGAAAAGGCCTTTAAATACTGTCTCTTCGTATTCTTCCGCTTTTTTCAGAAGAATAAGAAGCCGCTCTTTTCTCTCCGCGCCGTGGGAAAGCTGCGTAACGTTATAATAATATCCTGTTTTGATGTAGATATCCCAAAGTAGTGCGGACAACGGAACCTCTTTCTTTTCTTTTCGAAAATACAAAAGAAGCTCCAGAAAACGGGAGATCTTCTGTTTCAGCCCCTCATCAGTACCACACTCCAGGTAATCATTCATCTGTGAAAAGAGAAAGCTTTCCTCATAGTCTTTCCCGAACACTCTAAGTCTTGCAAGTTCTTCTTCCGTGAATCTCCCGATACTTGACAGCATACATGCCGCCATGGGAATATCCTGATAGACATTGTCCACAATGGCGAGATAATCGAGGATTATCTGGACTTCTCTGGTATGGAAGAATCCTTTCTTACTGTCACTCAATACAGGAATACCTCTGCTCTGCAGATATGTCTCGATCTCATCCTTCCAATTCGGAAGCGACCGCAGAAGAATGACCATATCTTTGAACTGATATCCCTCCTGAATAAGCCTTTCAATCTGGTCTGCTATCATGGCAGCTTCAAGAATCGGATCAACGGGATACTCTGTTCCATCATCATCCTTAACAAATAGAAGAAACTCAGAAGGAACTTCTTTGCCGTTGTTTGGCAGACCCGGTTTTAATTCTGTTTTTTTATCGTAATCCACACCACCGAAGTCCCTGGTCATCATTTTGGAAAAGAGTGCATTGATCACGGAAATCACATTGTGGCTGCTGCGGAAATTCTGAAGCAGTTCAATGCGGATTTCCCCGGATTCATCCTTCATAGACTCATAAGGTTCGTAGTTGTCATAACGTTCGAGAAACAGATCCGGTCTCGCCTGACGAAATCGATAGATACTCTGCTTCACATCTCCAACCGTAAAAATCTGGTTTTTGCTGTTATCATGAATCATGCGAAGAATGGTCTCCTGGATCAGATTGATATCCTGATATTCATCGACATAAATCTGTCTGAAACGATCCGCCTGCTCACGAGCCGTATCCGACGGGTACGGATTCCCATCCTCGTCATAATGATCCACCAGAAGCTTCAGCGCAAAATGTTCGAGGTCATCAAAATCAAAGACATTTTCCTGCCTCTTTCCTGCTGAATATCTTTCTTCAAATTCCAAAACCAGCCTGAAATATTCTTCCAGAAGCGGCAGGAGTATACTGCTCTCTTTTAGGAGTTCTTTTTTGCTCATCGTATAGGGAAAGCTCTGGTATTTTTCTGTAATCTTCTTCACATTTGCAGAAAGAATCCTTACACTTTCATAGCCTTCCCATTCCTTGTCCGCTCTATTCGCCCTTGGCAGGGAAGGCCGATTGGCTCCCAGGACAGCATTGCGAAATGTATCCGGCGTATCAGCGTTTACTACATCAGTAAGCCACATTCTCAGATTATCTAAATAATTAGCGTATTTTTCCGGTTCTCCGTCGACAAGCAATGAAAGACAGTGGTCTGTCTGTTTCAGGCATCGCACAATCTGTGCTTTCGGTTCTTTGATGATTTCCAGAAACACCTCGTCAATCGCATCTTCTTTCGGATCTGCCATCTTACGCATTTTTTCCTTCACCTTGGCAAACCAGCTTTTCGCATCAGGAAAGCATCTTGAAAACGTATAGAGCTGCAGAATCATCTCCTCGATCGGTCTGTCATGATTACCCGGGGCAAATGCATCGACAAAACGCAAAAATTCAGGCCGTGCTTCCTCATACGCATTCTCAAGCAACTCTTCAACAGCTTTTTTCCGGAGGAGTTCTACCTCTCCTTCTTCTGCAATCCTATAGGAAGGATCTATACCGATCTCATGATAATGTGTCCGGATCAGCTGACTGCAGTAGCTGTGGATCGTCGAAATCTGAGCCTGGGGAACCAGCCTGATCTGCCTTCGGATCCTCAGACTGGAAGGATCCATCTGCAGTTTCTCATCAAGATCATTCCGTATCCGTTCCTTCATCTCTGCCGCTGCCGCCTCGGTAAATGTCATGACCAAAAAGCGATCCAGATCCTGGGGATCATCCTGTGACATTATCTGTCCCAGGATCCTGCTTACCAGCACTCTGGTCTTCCCTGCTCCGGCACCTGCGGATACCATGATATCCTTATCCTGAAGCGTAATGGCAAGCGTTTGCTCTTTTGTGTAATTCATTTAGTCCTCCTTGCGCATAAGGTCAAAGATTTCATCGGTTTTCAGTGATTGTGCTCTGTGGTAAGTACATCCCTCTTCTCCGGGCACAAATCCACAGACATCAGAGAACGGGCAGTAATCACAGGCACTCTTTTTTTTATCAAGATAAGGCCATGCTTTGATCTTTCCCTCATAAATCGCTTTACCAATCTCTTTCATCTTCTTCCTGGCATAATCACCCATCAGCTCAAACTGCTCCTGTGAAAGCACTTTGGCATTACTGAAAGGAGTACCATCTTTTTTCAGACGAATACTCATGGAGACAAACCTGTCCTCTCCATGCTCAAGATGGTCAAGAATATCCGATTCTTCACTGGCATATCCGGACAGCAAAAACTCTTTTCGGTTCATCTCCGGATCAAAATGATCAGAAGCTATGATTGGATCTTTGATCTGATAGTAGAAGATTCCTGCTGTCTGAACCTGTTTGCCCGATTGACTGCTGTAGAATTTTTCCACGGCATTCATATAAACAACCAGCTGGATCTGAATGCCATAGTAGAATTCTTTCAGATCAAATGCTTTATATCCGGATTTATAGTCGATCAGTCTTGTAAGCAGCCTGTTATCCTCTTCACAGACATCGATCCTGTCGATAATTCCGGAAAAAGAGATTCTATGATTATCATCAATATCCATATCCATCTGCATCTGACTCGATGCCCTTCCGAAGGATAATTCGAAATGATCCGGCTCAAAATCACTGTCTTTTAGTTGATTTTTGAGCACTTCTATCGTGCGGAGCAGTATTCTTCTTGCCATCTGTAATCTGTGCTTATTTCTTGCACTGTCGCCAAACACCTCAGCTCCCTGCTCTTTGGCCGCCACATCCAGTGCCTTATCAAGCATTCTGTCTCTGTCATTATCAGGAATCAGGGCGAATCTTGTTTTGCTCTTTTTTACTTCGTTGCAATAGAGCTCCATAACACGATGAAACAGGTTGCCCATTTCTATAGGCGTTACTTCATACAGCTCCCTGGAATAAAGTTTCAGTCCGTAAAGACAGAAGAAATAGTAAGGACAGGAAGCAAAGCTCTCAAGTCTTGTGACACTGACAGAGAGTTTCTTTCCATACAGTTCTTGCACAAGATCTTTTGGCAATGAATCTTCTCTGTTTTTGCTCATATTCCAGTAGGATCGGATTTCTTCAGCTCCTTCTTTCGTGGAAGTCCAGTATTTAAGAAGCAGGGCAAATGCTTTATCCTGCTCCAGGTAATCTTCCTGAATACGCTGTCTGTTCAGTCCTGCCATCAGGAATTCCCGGCTGTCATCTACATTAAAATATTTCCTTGGAGCCTCTTTTGGAAAATGGATCCGCCTGAGTGCAGGATATATTCTCTCACAGGAAGCAAGGAAAGAGGAAGGTCTTTGCATAGCTCCTGTGCTGTCTGTCTGACTGTAGGTAAAGTACAGTTCGTCCGATGGCTGTTTCAGGGCCAGATACATGTAAAATTCATTCTCAAGATTTTGTTCAAAAAGTCCTGATGACATCTCTACACCAAGGTCTAAAAGAATCGATTTCTCATCATCACAGATGATACCGCCGTCTCCCGGGTATGGAGGAATCTGACCGTCATTGGCCCCTGCGACAAACAGCACTTTCACTTTCGGAAGTCTCGTTCTTTTCAGATCACCGAATATCACCTGATCCATGGACAGTGGTGCAATGCCGATATCTAAAGTGTTAAGTCCTTCATCGACAATTTCAG
>CACZNZ010000083.1 GCA_902782625.1 uncultured Lachnospiraceae bacterium
CCTTATGTACGTGACAAGGATGCTATCATCGGCTCCATGCTCATCTGTGAGATGGCTGCTTATTACAGAAGCATCGGTTCTTCCATCAAGCAGCGTCTGGAAGAGATCTATGACGAGTACGGCCGCTACCTGAACAAGGTAGACAGCTATGAATTCCCGGGACTGTCCGGTATGGATAAGATGTCCGGTATCATGAGCGGATTAAGAGAGAATCCTCCGACAGATTTCGGTGGAAAAGCGATTGCCAAGATCACGGATTATACCAAACCGGAGGAGACAGGTCTTCCAAAGGCCAATGTATTGATCTATACGATGGATGATGGTTCCTCTGTTGTGGTTCGTCCGTCGGGAACAGAGCCAAAGATCAAAGCATATTATACAACACTTGGCAAGGATCTGGATGAGGCACAGGCCAGAAAAGACAGTCTTGCTGAAGCAATTGCTCCGATCTTTGCATAGGATCTGATCTTTGCATTAGAGAAAAAAGCCAAAATATAAAGAAACATTAAGAGGGGGGAAGTCAAATCTGCAGGATGACTGCGGGCATGGCTTTCCCCTTATGTCAGGTAGGAGATACTTCATGGGATGACAGAATGGAGAAAAGAATGAAAAAGAAAATAAAAATCTGTCTGATGATTTTTGCCGCAGCATGGATCCTTGGGTTAGGATTCGGAACCAGACAGATTCATGCTGAAATGCGGCCGACAAGAGCACACGGCATCAAAAGCCATGGAAAACTTATCAATTTCAGAACCTATCTTCCCTGGATATACCGCGATACATACCGGGTATTACAGGGGTGCGGAACAGACGGAACTTACAACTATATGCTTTTTAAACATAAAAAAGACCCATATTGCGTGATGCTGAAGGTCAATGCCAGGACATGGCGGAAGGTGAAAGTATCCAAACCATTACCGCTCGATCATGGAAATGATGTGGCCTACAATCCGCATACCAAAAAGCTGTATGTAGTCTACTGGGATAAAGCGCCTTTCCAGATTGCAGAGATTAACCCCAAGACATTGAAGATACGAAGATATATAACGATACAAATGCCGCTGGAACTGGAAGGAATTGCGCCGGAACGTATTCCGGAAGTGGCCGGAATCGTAGGGATTGCCTATAGTAAAAAATTAAAACAATACGCGGTAAGGGTGTCCGGGCTAAATGATTTTATCGTTCTGGATGCTAATTTTACCCCAATCCGATATGTCCCTGTGTCAAAAACCTATGATATCAGGAGGCAGGGAATTGACTGCGATGGTCAGTATGTATATGTTGCCATGAACTATGAGGACCGCTATAATATCATTATGGTATATGACTGGAACGGTAAATATCAGTACCATGTGAAGATATTCAGAAAGTATGAGATCCAGAGTATCTTTCACCGGGGAAAAACTTTCTATGCCGGTATGTATTATAACAGCAAAAAAAACCGATATGGAATTTACTATCGTCTGGGAAGGCCAAGAGCGAAAAAATGAATCAGAAAGAATGTAGAAAAAAACTGATGGAATCCATCAGGGAAGAAGAATGGATCCGGCTGAAAAAACCGGATCCTTCTTTATATATCAGTGATTTTAATCGAAATGTGCTGCTGGCTATGGAAAAAGATGAATCCGCATTCGGTGATCAGAACATTTCCTGTGAAATGCTTCGTGCCATGCATCATGATCTGGCGGTATATCTGAATCGATATATGAAAGAGCGTCCCGATGCCCACCGTTGGATCATCCTTGCCTGTATCTGCCTGGCAGCATCAGGGCTTCCGCTTCATCCAAAAGAGGCAGCTCATTGGAAATACTCAGACGGCCATTATTACTGCTCCTATCATACGGATGAAGAAGGAAGCGTCTGCAAATACTGTGTGTGTAAAAAAATGCCTTAAGGATCTTTTACACCACCGTATGATCCTCCTGAGACAGGCGGCGTATTTTCCGGTAGGCAACAATATCCATCACGATGACGAAGATGAAGAACACAAGTGAAGCAGTATTCGACTGGAGGGTTGCCGTAAAATCATAGAATCCATGCAGCAGTACCGGGAGGAAAACAGCAAGTCTGCGGAACTTTTTGCTGGACGCGGCATCTCCGATCGAATCATAATATTTTGCCGTTCCGTAAGAAGCGCCCATGAATATACTGAAGATACAGTGGCCTGGAATCGCAGTAACAGCACGAAGCAACGCAACCTGGATTCCACCTGTTCCCACATACATAATATTTTCAAGAGCGGCGAACCCCAGAGATACTGTAACGGAATACACGATGGCATCGAAATGGTAATTAAAGGCCGGATGTTTCCAGGTCACCTTTTTGAGAACCAGATATTTCAGGCCTTCTTCTGCCAGTGCAATGATACAGAAATTGGAAATGAGCTGAAACAGGATTGTTTTTGGGGACAGGACTGATGAAAGAACGGATTCCTCCAGGATACTCTCGATGATGCCTGCCGGAATCGTGATCACTGCACCAAGAATAAACAGCTTAATGATCAGCCCCATGGGCTCCGGTTCGATTTTGTCCATCTGATAGGTTTTGACAATCAAAAAGATGGGTGGGACAACAGCAGCTAATAACAGCAAATTCATAAAAATTGCTCCTTTCTGTTTGTGTAATGATGGTAACATTATAGCATAAAATGATTCGTTTCAGGAAAAGAAAGTGAGGTTGCGTTACGAAAACCACAGTGTTATACTTTATCATTATGTAGATTTGGACAGGAGAATGATATGAAAGCATTGATTGCCATGAGCGGCGGTGTAGATTCCTCTGTTGCAGCTTATCTGATGAAGCAGGACGGATATGAATGCATCGGTGTTACCATGAAGCTTTATGATAATGAAGATATTTGTATGGAGAGGGAGAAAACCTGTTGCTCTCTCAATGATGTCGAGGATGCGCGAAGAGTATGCAGTCTTCTGGATATTCCTTATTATGTTGTAAACTGCAAAGCTGATTTTAAAGAAAAGGTCATGGATCCTTTTGTAGAAAGCTATCTTAGCGGCTTGACGACGAATCCCTGTATCGAGTGCAATCGGCATCTGAAATTTGATCATCTGTATCAAAAGGCAAAACAACTGGGATGTGATGTGATTGTGACAGGGCACTATGCAGTTGTTGCCCATGACGAAAAAGGGTATCACCTGTTGAAAGGAAAGGATGCCCGGAAGGACCAGAGCTATGTTCTGTATTCCCTCACACCGGAACAACTGGCCCACACTTGTTTTCCACTTGGCAGGTACACGAAGGAACAGATTCGGGAAATTGCGAAGGAACAGGGATTTTACAATGCCCAGAAGAAAGAGAGCCAGGATATCTGTTTTATTCCTGACGGGGATTACCGCGCATTTATAGAAAAGACGACCGGAAAGGCAGTAGGACCAGGAGACTTTGTGGATCAGCAAGGAAATGTTGTCGGAAAACATAGGGGATATTACGGTTATACAATTGGTCAGAGAAGAGGATTAGGACTTAGTGCCCCAACCCCCTACTATGTTACGGACATCATTCCGGCGGAAAATAAAGTGATCGTAGGATCCAATGAGGATCTGTTCCGTACAGATCTGCTGGCAGGAGATTTCAATCAGATTGAAGATATCAGGCCAGGAGAAGTGATTGCCGCCAGAATCCGCTACCATCAAAAAGAGATGCCTGCTACAGTCTCTCGGGAAAAAGACGGGAGAATCAGGATACATTTTCTAAAAGCCCAGCGTGCGGTGACACGTGGGCAGGCAGTTGTTCTTTACAGAGGGGATCATGTGGTCGGAGGCGGGACCATCCTCTGTCCGGTATGACAATTTTTTTCAGCCAAACATTTCCACTGTCTGACGTCGGTGGCCGACAGGAATCTGTATTTGTAAAGCAGTGGATTCGGTGTTACAATATAAGGTAATTGGATAGATTTGTGCGAAGGGGTGAGATAGATGAATGATATGATTGAAGCTTTGCTTGATGTTGTAAGAGCACAGCATTCTGCAACGGAAGGAACGGATGAAGCACCGTTTAATATGGACGATGTAGTGGATATGGCGATCAATATCCTGGGCAGGCCGGATGATCCGGAGGAAGAAGCTGCCGTGATTAAAGAGATCGAGGATACCGTAACCACTCTGGCGCCTGATATCTTTCCTCCCAAGACCTTCGAACAGCTTGATGACACTGAGCAGGCAGCTTCCGCTGTGGACATGATTCAGCAGAGCCTTCTTCAGAGTGCAAGAAACAGGAGTATGCAGAGCCTTTTGGAGAATGATACAGAAGATGTGGATTCTTCTGCACTGATCGATGCTTATCAGAGGGCAGATGATGAGGATGAGGAAGAAGAGACGGAGTTCTCAGCAAAGGAAACCGCTGATCTTAATGATTTGATCTACCAGAATTTCATGCAGATGATGGGCATGAACGAACCCCAGGTGGAGTTTCCTTTTGACAGATCCCAGATTCGTTACGGGAAGGAAAAATCAGTGACAGAGATGCTCGCGGAAGAAGAACAGGAAAAACAAGAGGAAAAGGCTCGTCCTATGTCAGCCTGGGAACTTGCGCAGAATGCAATCGATGCCGATGTGGCGGCACATACCAAGGAAGAATATGTACCGAAACCTATGGAGATGCCAAAGACAAAATCCGCTTCCCAGCTGGCGGCGGAGGCGATTGCGGAATCCAGGGAGGAAGACAGAATGAAGAGTGAGATAGAAAAACGTGCAGAAGCATTGATGGAGGAAGCCCGCAAGCAGGGTAAGGATCCTATGGCATTTGCACTTCATCAGCAGGAGATTCTGCAGTATATGGAAAAAAACAGTGATGAACTGGTTTCCTTTGAGGACTACGAAGACCTTTCTCCAGAGGAAAAGATGGAGATTGAACGGGCGATGGAAGCAGAGAAAGCTGCAATGGAGGCCGAGCAGGCTTCCATGGAGCAGGAAGCGGAAGAATCTGCTCCGGAACCTGTAGAAGAAATCCAATCTCAGGAAGAGGACAGCCAGGAAGTGACTTCCGCAGAGGAGCCATCTGCAGTACAGGATGAGCCTCCTGTGATCGATGAAGAGATGCTTCGCAGACTCAGTCAGGAAGTTCTTTCCGCAAATTCCGATGAGATACTGGCAGAGAATGCCGATGCGGATATGGAAAGTCTGAATCAGGAAATCATGGAGAATATCCGGAAGATGATGCAGACACCACAGACAGAGGTTGTTCAGGAAAATGTGGATGATCTTTTAGATCAGGTAGCTGCCCGGCATAGTGAAACTTCGGAGGCTACACCGGAGGAATCTACTGTGGAGGAAACTCCTGAGGAAGCACCTGAGCAAGAACAACCTGTTCGGGAAGAGCCTGTGAAGACAGAACCTGTAAAACCTGCAGAGGAAGTACCTGTCC
>CACZNZ010000084.1 GCA_902782625.1 uncultured Lachnospiraceae bacterium
AGGTATGTTCTTTGTCAATAATTGGATAAAGGATAGTGCAGGTGTGCCATTGAGCTATGTATCCTATACACGACGGTTGGCTAAAGATGATTTCTTCGGGGATGATGAGGTCTTCGGGTATCTCGTATTTTTCAGATATCGGAATGAGAAATATATAGCCTGTTACGAGGTCCCGGGGGTAAGAAAAGAGGAGGCCAGTTTTTACCTTCGCTTCCAACTTGCTGACATGTTTAAAATTAGTCATTCTATTATCGCAGGTTATTGGGAGGGAACATCGAATTATCGGAAGAATACAACTCTCAATGACGATCTTAAGGAAGCTGATAAGGAACTTTCAAAGACGACCCCTGCGAACTGGGCACGAATAAGACTTTGCCTGCAAAGTGCTTTGGTGAAAGCCATGAAAAACAAACAGACCGAAAAAGTCGAAGAAGCCGAGACCAAGTTAAAGAAATTCCATCAAATTCAGGCGGAATGGTACAATGCCCAAAAATTAGCTTATCTTTATGCCCTGAATCATGGGAAGAAAGACACGATGCAGCAGATACAGTCAGACTGTGAATCCGCGTTCACTTCAGAGTTCCAATATTCAGATTTCCGATATGAACTCATCAGAAGGAAGGTGTGGAAATAATGTCAAAAAGCATACCAATGATTTTGAAGCTTGAGCATGATGGCAAGGTTGTCTACATGTCAGAGGTAGATGATCTCTCCGACGTCATCACGATTGGACGTGCCCCCGGCAATACGTGGATGATACCGCGGGAAGACCATTCCGCAAGTGCCAGCCATGGGAAAATTGAGAAGAAAGGCGAAAAGCTTCTCCTTACGGATCTAAACAGTAAAAACGGCATTTATTTTCAGGAGAAACGGATTAAAAAGAGCATTACCATAAAGGAAGGGGGGATATATTCCATCGGGGAATGCCGTCTTGTTGCGGAAAAAAGTAAACAGAAGGCAAAGGAGGATAAATCAAGAGAGAAATTTCACAAACTGGAGCAGTTGTCAGGTGACGGCAAGGGTAAAATCATCAAACTCACCAAGGCAACGACATGGATTGGCTCTGGTAAAGACTGTGATATTGTCATTTCCAATTCCATTGTTTCCCATAGGCATGCTCAGTTACAAAGCAAGGCAGATGGGACATGCTGGGTTTGCGATGGTGACGAGAAGGGTAATCCAAGCAAGAATGGGACGAGAGTGAACCAGGCTCCTGTTACGACGGAGACGACAGGCGGCGGACGTATGCTGAAGGACGGTGACATCCTGTCTGTGGCCTATGTCGATTATCGTTTTTGGGATCGGAACATTGTACATGTCCGCTCACATATTGTGCTGAAAACCATCATTGTGATTTTGACGGTTGTTCTAGTTGTCGGATCATATCTTGGCTTCCAGTCTGTCATGCCGTCTGCAAAGCAATTGCGTAAAGAGGCAGAGAAAGAGGCAGAAAAAGAAAATTTCGAGGAATTATCATCAGGTGAGCCCATCATGAAGGCTGAAAAAGAGTCAAAAGAAGAAAATTTAGAGGAGGTTCCCAAACACTTCGAGGAGGCTGAGAAAAAGCTTAAGAAGGCGTTTAGTGCTAGAGGTGCGGAGGATGATGCTGATCAACGTCAGAAACTTCTGGGACGGCTGGAATCGTGGAACGATACTTGGAAAAAGTGGAATACAATTAATAAAATGCTTTCATCGCCTGTCGGGCAAGAAACAGATAATGTAAAGGACTGGGAAAAAATAAATTCTGTATTTATGTCGCTGAGTTTAAATAATGGAAGCTGGGAATGGTCTCAAGCGGCTCTGAGGAAGATGCAAGTCGCCCGTGATACACGTGACCTGCTTAACTCCATGCTGACAGTTGAGAATCTAATTTCGTCATCAAACAATGACTTTGTTACTTTGGCGAAGCAAAATGAAATTCTAATGAAGACGGTAAATACATGCAAGACACATAAAGAGGATTGTCTGGTGGCATTACTAAAGCAGGCTAACAATGTGCTGGAGGACGCGAGAAGTCTTCTGAAGGATCATGAAGAGATTGATCGAATTATAAAAGGTTTCACGAATATCACAAATGTATCTTCAGTGTATGATAAAATTATTGAGATTAACGAACAGAATCATTCAACAGTCATACAAGATTATTGCAAAATACGTCTGGAACCATTAGAAAAATTGAGACAATCTTACAGTCTCTTAAATAACAACTACAGGCGGCTTGCTATGTTTGATAGATCTGCGATAAATATAAAATTATCACTGCCGACAGATGAGGAGTGTGCCGTCTCCGCCAACTTTCAGTCAATGCGAGAGGAACTTTTAACAATAAAAGAACGTCAGATATTAATATGGCGGTTGTTGAGCCAATACGAAAACAAGTTTAAAGCCAATGAACTTTTCATTGGACAGACTTCATCGGATTTGAATGAACTCTTCAATGAAAAGTCCCTTGAGTTAGTTCTTGACTGTGATTGTCTGCAAAAAAGGCTGCCTAACTATGATGAAAAAGAGCCTGCCAGTTGTTTTGACCGATGGCTGGGAGTGCATGTATTCATTGATTATCTGAACTCCCTTGACGGAGAATTTGATTCGTCGATTCATGAGGGGACAGACAAACCGCTTGTCTGCCGGATATCCAAACAATTTGAATTGATCAATACATTTTACGATTTTTGTCTTTCGGAAAATAGCAAGGAATTGTCAATCGATATGAAAAAAATCCGTGATGTTGAGCCATCGAGAAACATGGTTCTGAAATTAATGAAGCAATCTCAGGAATATGTTGACATGAAAACAAAATTGATGAGAAAATTACTAAATATATATTCTAAGAGTCCCGATGAACGCAGGGGGATTATTGCAGGTGGAATCTTGTGCCTGTTACGGGATCGGCAGACAAACTTTGTTTCAGAGGATTTTCAAAAGGAAGTTTACAAGTCTTTTATGAAGATACACCGTGAGGTCAAAGGATTGTTGGACATGGATGTGATGCGCACACC
>CACZNZ010000085.1 GCA_902782625.1 uncultured Lachnospiraceae bacterium
GAAGAATGTCTTCCGGAAGATCTTCTCGACGAGAATACGAAATATTTTATCAACCCCACCGGAAGATTCGAGATCGGCGGACCGCACGGAGACAGCGGTCTGACGGGCAGAAAGATCATTGTGGATACTTACGGCGGGTATGCCCGTCATGGCGGTGGCGCTTTTTCCGGAAAGGACTGTACCAAGGTGGATCGTTCCGCAGCCTATGCGGCACGATATGTGGCAAAGAACATCGTAGCTGCAGGCATTGCAGATCAATGTGAAATACAGCTTTCCTATGCGATTGGTGTTGCAGAGCCAACCTCGATCATGGTAGATACATTCGGTACCGGAAGGATCTCGGATGAAAAACTTGTGGATATCATTCGGGAGAATTTCGATCTCAGACCAGCTGGCATCATCCGCATGCTCGATCTGAGAAGACCGATCTATAAGCAGACGGCAGCATACGGACACTTTGGCAGAGACGACCTTGATCTCCCATGGGAGAAGACGGACAAGGCAGAAGTGCTGAAAAGTTATCTCTAAGATAAATAGTTAAGCAGGAACCATACGAAATTATTCGTAAAAAGTTCCTGCTTTATTTTTTGACAAAAAGATAGACAAATATTTAACTAAGTGCTATAGTACATTTGGTTTAAAAACCAAGGATGGTATTCGTAAAAGAAACCATACCGTGATGATGACACGGAGATTACGAGCTTATATCTGTCAGGAATAAGACTTGGAGAGCATCACCATCTTTGATAAAGGAAGGTGATGAAGATGAAATTTGGATTTATCGGCGCAGGGAAAGTAGGCTGTTCCCTGGGCAAGTATCTGGTAGACCATAACCGGGAAGTTGCCGGTTATTATGACACGGAGGAAAGATTTGCAGCAGAAGCGGCAGAGTTTACCGACAGCAGCGCTTATACAGATGTAGAGCGACTGACTGCAGACTGTGATGTTCTCTTTCTTACCGTTCCTGACAGCCTGATCAGTTCCGTCTGGGAACAGATCAAAAAGCTGCCCGTCGAGGGCAAATTCTTATGTCATTGCAGCGGCTCTCTGTCTGTGGAAGATACCTTTACCGGTATCAGAGACAGGGGTGCTTTCGGATATTCCATCCATCCGCTCTTTGCGGTCAGTGACCGTTTTCATTCTTACAAAGAGCTTGATTCCGCATCGATTACAATTGAAGGAGACTCGGAACACTTAAATGAAGTAGCAGCATTTTTTGCCGGTCTGGGCAATGAAGTGCGCACGATCCGGGGAGAAGACAAAACCCGCTATCATCTGGCGGCCGTATTTGCAAGCAACCTTGTCTGCGGCCTGATCGACGAGAGCCTCTCCCTTATGGAGGAGTGCGGATTCACAGAAGAAGCAGCGAGAAAAGCACTTGCACCGTTGATTCTTGGCAATGTGAATCACATTGTAAAGGACGGGGTAGCAGAGAGTTTGACAGGGCCTGTGGAAAGAGGGGACAGGAAGACTCTTGCAAGACATCTTTCTGTGATTGAGGGCGAGGATGCACAGATTTACCGACTCTTGTCCAGGAGACTGGCCAGGATTGCGTCCGTCAAGCATCCGGACAGAGATTACAGTGAAATCAAAGAGTTATAGATTATGCAATGAATGAGAAAGGAATAAAAAACATGAAAAATACCGTAACAACATTTCAGGAGATGAAGAACAGAAACGAAAAGATTTCCATGCTGACAGCTTATGATTATTCCACAGCCAAGCTGGAGGATGAAGCAGGGATTAATGCAATCCTTGTAGGAGACTCCCTGGGAAATGTTATGCTCGGTTATGAAGATACGATCCCTGTAACGGTAGAGGATATGATCCATCATGGCGCAGCCGTTGCCAGAGGAGCAAAAAATGCACTCGTTGTTGTAGATATGCCGTTTATGTCCTATCAGGCTTCTGTCTATGATGCTGTTGTCAATGCCGGACGGATCATGAAGGAAACACACTGTGGTGCTGTGAAACTGGAAGGCGGCCTGGAAGTATGTCCACAGATTGAGGCTATTACCAATGCGTCTATTCCGGTCATGGCACATCTTGGACTGACACCGCAGTCCATCAATGCATTTGGCGGATTTAAGGTGCAGGGCAAGACGGAAGCCGCTGCGAAAAAGCTGATTGAAGAAGCCAAAGCGGTGGAAAAGGCAGGAGCATTTGCCGTGACATTAGAGTGTGTGCCTGCAAAACTGGCAAAACTTGTTTCAGAAAGTATTCATATTCCGACAATCGGTATCGGTGCGGGTGCTGGATGTGACGGACAGGTTCTTGTCTATGTTGATATGCTTTCCATGTTCTCAGATTTTCGCCCGAAATTCGTCCGCAGTTTTGCAGAAGTCGGAACTGTGATGCGCCAGGCATTTGCTGATTATGACACGGCTGTAAAAGACGGAAGCTTTCCGGCAGCCGAGCATACCTATAAGATTGATGACAGTATCATAGAGAAGCTTTACTAGGAAGAGAGGATATAGATCATGAAGATTGCATCAACCGTGAAAGAAGTCAGAGAGATTGTGAAAGCGTGGAGAGCACAAGGACTGAGTGTGGGTCTTGTTCCTACCATGGGATTTCTTCATGAAGGCCATGGCAGCCTGATCAGCAGGGCAGTCCAGGACAATGACCGCGTTGTTGTCAGTGTGTTCGTCAATCCGACACAATTTGGGCCGAATGAAGATCTGGAAGCTTATCCGAGAGATATGAATCATGACAGTGCGTTCTGTGAAAAACTTGGCGCAGATCTGATCTTCCATCCGGAACCGTCTGAAATGTATGATCCGGATTTTACCACCTATGTCAATATGGAAGAACTTTCGAAGACACTATGCGGAAAGAGCCGTCCGATTCATTTCCGGGGTGTATGCACCGTCTGTACCAAGCTCTTTAATATCGTAAAACCGGACAGAGCATATTTCGGGCAGAAGGATGCACAGCAGCTTGCCATTATCCGGCGGATGGTGCGTGACCTGAATATGGATCTGGAGATTGTAGGTTGTCCGATTGTCAGAGAAGAAGACGGACTGGCTAAGAGTTCCAGAAATACTTATCTCTCCGAAAAAGAAAGAGAAGCAGCACTGGTTCTTAGTCGTTCTATTTTCCTTGCAGAGAAAATGATCGAGGAAGGGGAAACTTCCGCAGCAAATGTCAAATCAGCCATGACAGAACTGATTGAGAAAGAACCTCTGGCACAGATCGACTATGTAGAAGCAGTAGATGGCGTGTCGATGCAGCCGGTGGATCAGATCAAGGCACCGACATTAATCGCAATTGCCGTAAAGATTGGAAAGACCAGACTGATCGATAATACAATCGTGGAGGAATAAAACCATGCAGATAACCATGCTCAAAGGGAAGATACATCGTGCCACTGTGGTGCAGGCTGAGCTTGACTACGTAGGCAGCATTACCATCGACGAGGAGTTGATGGAGGCAGCAGGGATCCTGGAATATGAGATGGTCCAGATTGTGGATATCAATAACGGCAATCGATTTGAAACCTATACGATCGCCGGAGAAAGAGGCAGCGGGCTGATCTGCCTGAATGGAGCTGCTGCAAGATGTGTAAGTGTGCATGACAAAATCATTATTATGTGTTATGCTCAGATGACACAGGATGAAGCAAAGAGTTTCCGTCCGAAGGTCGTTTTTGTGGACGAGGATAATCAGATATCGCGTATCACAAACTACGAGAAACACGGACGCCTCAGTGATATGGAGTAAACAGATATGCTAACAGGGAAAACAGTTGTACTTGGCGTGACAGGAAGCATTGCAGCCTATAAGATTGCCAGCCTGGCAAGCATGCTTGTAAAACAGCATGCAGATGTTCATGTGATCATGACAGAAAATGCAGTGAATTTTATCAACCCGATAACTTTTGAGACACTCACGGGCAATAAATGTCTCGTGGATACATTCGACAGGAATTTTCAGTTTCATGTAGCCCATGTTTCACTGGGACAGAAAGCAGATGTGATGATGATTGCACCGGCTTCTGCCAATATCATTGCAAAACTGGCTCATGGGATTGCGGATGACATGCTGAGCACCTGTGCGCTCGCCTGCACTTCAAAGATCATCGTTTCACCTGCGATGAATACACATATGTTTTCCAATGCGATCGTACAGGATAATCTGAAAGTTTTAAAACAATACGGAATGGAAGTCATTGAACCTGCTTCCGGCTATCTCGCATGCGGAGATACCGGGGCCGGTAAGATGCCTGAGCCTGCAGTGCTGTATGATTATATCTTAAAAGAGATTGCCTGCGAGAAGGATCTGGAAGGAGTCCGCATTATGGTATCTGCAGGGCCCACCAGAGAAGCCATCGATCCCGTGCGTTATATCACGAATCACTCTACCGGGAAAATGGGGTATGCCATTGCCAGGAGAGCAATGCTGCGAGGAGCAGATGTTACGTTGGTCAGCGGCAGAGTCTCCCTTGAACCGGTTCCATTTGTAAAGATGATTCAGATTGAAAGTGCACAGGATATGTTTGAAGCGGTCAGAGACAACCTGGAAGATGTAGATATTCTGATCAAGGCTGCCGCAGTCGCAGACTATCGCCCTGCCGAAGTCGCTACAGAGAAGATGAAGAAAAAAGACGGAAATATGTCGATTCTTCTGGAACGGACGCAGGATATCCTGGGATATGTTGCAGAGCATAAAAGGCCGGATCAGATTATCTGCGGATTTTCGATGGAAACAGAAAATATGCTGGCCAATTCGAGAAAGAAACTTGATAAGAAAAGACTGGATATGATTGTTGCCAATAACCTCAAAGAAAAGGGAGCAGGCTTTGGAACGGACACAAATCGTGTCACGATGATCACCGCCCGAGAGGATATAGAGCTTTCTCTAATGAGTAAAGAAATGGTTTCTGATGCAATTCTTAATCAGTTGGTTCTTATGAGATATAAATGATTACATTATTTGTGCATTTGTTCTAAAATTTATTAGAGTTCATATTGATTATGCCCAATTTAAGTATTTATGTGTTATAATATTTAATGATTATAGGGCAAGAAAAAAGCTTTTGTTAATACTTTTTACTAAATGGGGTTTATGTTATGACAAATGTACTGATTATTGAACAAGATAAGGAAACTGCGGAGCTGATCAGAGACTATTTGGAGATCAATTCTTTTTCTGTTATCATAAAAGAAACAGGACAGGAAGGAATCGAAGCCGCAATGGACGATAAAGTGGACATTATTTTACAGACATTGAGTCTTCCGGATATTTCAGGATTTGATGTCTGCAAAGAGATTCGCAGGAGAAGAGACATTCCAATCCTCATTGTGACAGACCGGTCAGATGAGATCGATCTGGTTCGGGGACTAGGCGTCGGGGCAGATGACTATATAGTCAAGCCTTTTAACCCGAATGAAATTGTTGCCAGAGTAAAGGCGCACATGGCATGCTATCTGCGCCTTACCAATCCGCGGGTGGAAGAGAATGAATACATTGAGTACCCGGGACTTTCCATCGATCTGACAGCGAGGAGAGTGTTTGTGGGTGGCGAAGAAAAGATTTTTACGACCAAAGAATTTGATCTGCTGTCTTTTCTTGCATCTCATCCGAATAAAGTCTATTCCAAAGACGATCTCTTTTCTGCTGTCTGGGGGATGGATTCTCTCGGAGACATTGCGACCGTCACGGTTCACATTAAGAAGATCCGTCAGAAGATTGGACAGAATACAGCACAGTCTGGGTACATCGAGACAGTGTGGGGTTCGGGATACCGATTCCGTATCCTTCGTAATATCAGATAGGCAGCCAGAGAGGACAAGATGAAAAAAATACCGATACTTTATCAGGAC
>CACZNZ010000086.1 GCA_902782625.1 uncultured Lachnospiraceae bacterium
AATGATACTCATGAATTTATAGAATATCTGGGGAATTTAGATAAATATGACTGGTCCTACAGGGATTCCTTTGTGCGCAGGTTCCTTACAATGTGTGACGGACATTCAGCTGAGCGTCTGGTTGACACCATGGAGAAATATGCTGCAGCTGGCATTCCGCAGATATCAGTGGTGAAGATTACTCCGCATACGGTTACTTTTTCATGTGAAAATGTTTGTAATGCTGATGTTTTTAAGATCTATGGTGAGAAACCTTCATCAGATTTTACTTTTCTTGGAGAGCTTCTTCCAACTCAGGATTCTTCCCGGATTATAGAGGTTGTCAGACGTCCGGAATATCTCATAACGGCTGTTAAAGACGAAATATTTACTGGGGCTAGATTTATTACTCCACCTGAATGTGATTTGTCAGATTTGTTCTACAATCTGGAGCTTTTGAAAAATGAACATGAGGTATATTTGAGGTGGAGCAGCAATGCTCCTGCAAAAGAGTGGATTGTTAAGGTTGAAAACAGCAGTCATGAGAAGAGTGTGATTGCAAGACTTCCCGGCAACTCCAGTGAATGGAAGGGGGTTGCGGTTAATGATGATGTAGTTGAATACTATATTGAAGCCGAGTGGAGTGAGGAAAACTATACTGTTTCAAGCGGTGATATAGCTGTTACGGTAGTTACTGTGAAGAAATGGACAAAACATAGTGCGACACTTACATGGAATGACATACCGTCTGCTGATAGAATAGAAATTTATGAATGTAGTGATAATAGTGAAATTCTTTTATCAGAATTAAAGGGCGGAAGTGTCGGTTTTGTGGATAACGATTTTACAGACAGTTCAAAAGATTATCATCTAAAAGCATTGCATTACGGATGCGTAATTGCGGACAGTCTGGTAACAATAAAAAGACTAGAGCTGCCTCAACCGCCTGAAAAAGTCACTGCTATATTGAGTGATAATAAATGCTTAGTTTCATGGATTGTAGATCCGATGGTATGTGAGTACAGAGTTTATCCGATCACTCAAAATAAGGAGCGTGCTGTAACGGTAGTTTCCGGAACAGATGGATGCTGGTGTGATACCGAATACAGTCCACTGGTCATTGGTTATAAGGTGGAGTCTTTGAGTAAGAACGGTGACAGTATCTTATTCAGCGGTTATTCCAATATGGCAAAACCTTTGCAGATAACAGATTTAAGTAATATAACAGTTGATCTTTCGCACCCGTTAAATGATTTGGAATTATCAATAAGCAAGTGCACTAGAAAGACAAGATTATTTAAATGGAAAAAACTTCCATCAGTGCAGTGGTATGAATTATATATTTTTGATGAAAACACTGGAAAATACGAGCTGGTTTCAAAAATACAACCGAATGAAGATTCGTACAAATATGTTACCCGAACTGATGATTTCAGTGGAAAGTTCCAACTGTTAGGTGTTAATGCTGACCGACTGGTAGCCATAGGCGTATGTAAATGCGAGAGTATGGAATTTCCGTCTGTGCCGCAAGGTATTACCATATATAAAGGAGAAAACGGACGAGCTCTTTCCTGGAATGCAGAGAGCGGTGTTAAGTTCTGGAATATCAGGACAATAAGTGCTGATAATAAACAAGGAAAGAATGTTGCAAAGGTGGATGGAAAAAATACCAAGTGGGTTGATTCATCAATGGAATCCGGTGTGATTGGTTACCGGATGGAAGCCGTTAAGATCAAAAAAGGGGTAAAGCTGTGCAGTGGATTCAGTTCCCCGGTATATATAGAAAACCAGAATGTAGAAATTCGAGAATCTCTTTTCCATAAGCTTTTTCATAAAGTAATTGCGGCTAGAAGGAATTCAAAAAAATCTAAAAAGACTAACAACTGATGATGTAGAAAAATACTTTAGCTCTGACGCAGTTGTGCTCAGAGCTAGACGTTTTTATTATGAACGTTCAGTTTATTATGAACTTATTCAGGCTGTGTTGATAAAATGTATTAAGAATGAAACAATCCATGAATTAATGATTCCCGGTTTCTTATGAATATCCGGAATTATTTATTTTGATTTTTTAGACATACTTCTCGATAATGAACTTTTTTATGTACAACAGCCATGGTATCGTACAGAAATGTCAGGTGGTAATACGAAAATAACTATATATGTGGTATACTTCCCCATCGTGGTTGTTTCTGCTTTTTCTCTTTTTTTGGTGTGTTTATGTACTAACAGATTAGCAAACTGTATGAACACAGACTTCAGCGTATCATGTATAACAATTGATTCTTGGTAATTTGCTGTAATGGTGCACTTTAAATCATGTGCCATATTAGTGCTTTTATGTGGGATATGCATTGGATGTATGCAATAAATAAAAAATGTTTTTTTGGGAAAAATTAGGATAAAAATTCAAAGCGGTGCTTTCGGTTTTTATGTTGGAGCGGTTGATTTTTTTACAAAGTTGATCTGATAATAATGAAAATATAAAACGGACGAAATAAAATGAATTATGCTATAGTATTTGCAGGTGGTGTTGGCAGTAGAATGCAGTCTCCTAATCTGCCGAAGCAATTTATTGAAGTATGTGGCATACCTATAATCGTACATACTATCAATCACTTTCAGGCTCATCCTGACATTGACAAAGTTTTGGTTGTCTGTCTGGAGCCGTACATCGATTTTATGAAAGAATTGTTAAACAAGTATAATCTTTCCAAGGTGTTCAAGGTGGTGGCCGGGGGCAGAACCGGTCAGGAGTCTATCTGCAAAGGTCTGCAGGCTTTGGATGGAATTGCCGATGATGATGACATTGTTATATTACATGATGGTGTCAGACCTATTATAGATGCTGATCTGATTTCCAGAAATATTGATAGTGTTAAGCAGTACGGAAATGCAATTTCATGTTCATCTGCTACTGAAACTATCTGTCTGGCAGGTGATGAAGGTTCCATCAAAGACATAATGCCAAGAGACAAGTGTATGATGGGCAGAGCTCCCCAGAGCTTCAGATATGCTGATATATACAACTGTCACAAGAGGGCAAATCAGGAAGGATATACCACGGCTATTGATTCAGCTTCAATGCTTCATCACTACGGATATCCGTTGCATTTTGTTCAATGTTCTCATTTTAATATAAAGATCACTACTCCTAATGATTTGTTTTTGTTTACAGCATTTTTGAAAAATAGTAACGAAAACTGTGGTCGTAAATAGGATTTAGCTGAGTAATGAAAAGATAGCTGATGCTGATGGTTTATCTGTTTTTCTGCAAATTTGATGAAAAAGAGATAAGGCTTAAGCGTCAGAGCTGGTTATCGATACTACTGGCTTTGATTAAAATCAGCTAGTTTTATACTGGATTAGAAATAACAGTAATATTGTCCATATAAAATAAGATAATTGTTCTTCAATGTTCCGTAACCCGAAAAACAAATGAAGTAACTGTTTCCTGTTATTAAAAAGAAAGTATTATATGTACAGCACCAATAGTATTCAGGAATATTCTATGATTTATCATTGAATCTTTCTTTTTTATGTGTTTTATCTATTGTTTTTTGTTTGATAAATTCTTGCAGCGGTAGCAGCGCCGGTACGTTTGTCCAGTGTTATTTTTTATTTGAAATTCTTTTTTTGGCTGATAGTGGCAAGATAGGGAGCAGGTATTTGCATGTTTGGTTTTTTTAAATCTAAAACAACCGTGAATAAAGATGTAGCAGAAAAAGACACAAATATTACATCAAATAAAGTAGAGAAAGAAAGAGCAAATATCGAAAGATTTACTTCTGCATTGTTAGGAGGGATCAGTTCCAATGAAGGAATGATGTCGTTTCAGTCCAGTACAGATATTACGAGACTGATTTTTAGAGATAGTAATGATGGTAAGAGTAAACCTGTTGCTGATATTATAGATAAATATGCTATAGTTGTTTTAGGTGTTAATGGTCTGAAATCTCAGAATCTTTTTGATTCCATGCTTCCTTATGCCCAGAAAGGTCATAAAATAGTTTTTATGATAAGTACAGGTAAGCAGGAGGAAACTTTTGAAAAAAACCTGAATAGGTTTGAAAAATTCCCTAATGTACTGATTATCCGGATTAAGAATAATTTTTCGAATTTAAAGAGATTGTTTCTTGGTGCTAAAATTACCGGATGTAAGTACACAGTGCTGCTTACACTCTGGGATAAAATAAATCCGCGTTCATTTATTGTTAATCTTGACAGTGCCGTAAACGGTGCTCCTGACAAAAAGCTGTGGATTCCTGATTACAGTGG
>CACZNZ010000087.1 GCA_902782625.1 uncultured Lachnospiraceae bacterium
CTGACGGAAAGCTTCGGTGGTTCCCGGAATAGCCTGGTTTACGATGATGGCTTTCATTTCGGGATCATCTGAAAGGTTTACGATAGTCTGAATCGTAGTCTCAAGCTCTTCTGTAAAGTTGTCCGGATAAATAGCGAGGGTCACGCGGTCCTCACCATATTTTTCCTGGAAAGCTTCAGCGCCGCGGCGGTCATCTTCTGACTGGGAAACAGAACCTGTAACAATACCGATATGATAGTTTTCGGATACCTCGGCTGCCTCTTCTGTTTCTTCAGCTTCAGCTTCTTCCTCGTCGTCCAGCTCGATGGTCTCTACGCTTGCTGCAAATGCAGGAACTGCAGCTGCGGAAAATACCATGGCACCGGCCAGCAGGAGACTGACAAACTTTTTCATCATTTTTAGTTTCCTCCTTTATAACAATAAAAAATGATTTAAAACGAATATAGTGTACACCTTTTTAACCAGTGCGTCAATCTTTTCTGCTTATAAAGCAAAGCAATATGCATCATAGATGCTGCCGCAAAACTCAAAATCCTGACGATGGCGACAGACGACATGATCATGAACAGAAACCCGTAAACCGATATCGGAAAGTTTGGAACTGCGTTCAGAATCTACCATTATTGGCGCAGTAAATGCACCGTGCAGAAGAAAATATGTTATGATAAAATATACTATACCGTTTGCTATAAAAGACTGGCGGAAGATACTGTACATATATGTAAAAAACGTGCCGAAACACCTGAATCAATGAAGCCTTTCGGGTAGCGGAGTTTCATAGTAATAAGGAGGATATCCAAGATGATCTACACAGATAATTATGAATCGCCTTTGGGAAGTATACTGCTTGCCGGCGATGAAGAAGGACTGACGGGATTATGGTTTACCCAGGGCAGCAGACATAGCGGAGCCGGATTAAAAAAATATGCCCTTCCCCGCAGGATGGACTATTTTGATGAAGCGAAAGAATGGCTGAATATTTATTTTTCAGGCCGTGATCCTGGTTTCTTTCCCAGAATACATATGACCACCTCAGATTTTTGCAATCGTGTCGGGCAGATCATGTGCAACATTCCTTTTGGCGAAACAGTCACCTATGGGTGGATCGCCGCTCAGATTGCGAAGGAGCGCGGACTTGAAAAAATGTCCGCCCAGGCAGTGGGCGGCGCGGTCGGCCGTAATCCGATCTCTATCATCATACCATGCCACCGGGTGGTTGGATCGAACCACAGCCTGACCGGGTACGGCGGGGGAATCATGCGGAAAAAAGCCCTTCTGGAACTGGAAGGCATTGACACGAGCCGGTTTACAATTCCGACAAAGGGCACTGCACTTTGATTAACTGTGCGGCAGATAAATTCTCGATAACTCAGGTTACAAACTGAATGGGTTTGTCTGTGAGATTGAGCCCGAATATACAGCCGTCTTTGAGGGCAATGGAGGCAGTGGCTCCATTGCCCTCAAACTTTTTGAAAAATTTTTTCCCATAAAACAAGGCTTTCCGCTCTACTCTCTTAGAAATAAGGACGGAGTGTGTCCGACAAGTGCCATAAAATCAGCTATCAGGTGTTAGATAAGTGCTGCACTATTTTTCCTTTGACAGGCTGGAAATTATCGATTCATATAAAAGGTTACAACTTCTACCTTCCCGTCCATTATTTTTTCTCCCGGATCGAACCCACATTTCTCAGTATAAAATCTGACATTTTGTTTTTTATCAGCAGGAGTAACCAAGGTGATCTCTTTCCAATCAGGGCAGACAGATAACATATATTGAAATGTCTTTGTACCTATTCCCATTCCCTGGTATTCTGGTATAACACAGAGACAGCCAAGGTAGTAACGCCCATCTCCCTTATCTTTGAAAGAAAGCGCACCAACAGGAATATTATCATTTAAGATGACGTATTTCGTAAAATCCTCAAAAGATCCTTCCATTTGTTCTTTTGTCTGTCCATAAGCAGGGCATTCCCCATAAAAAACATAGTCATCATAAAATGAGGAATTATATAATTCGATTAACAATAGCGCATCGTCTTTCACCGCTTTTCTAAATGTCAATTCCATTTTCAGATTTCCTCTCAAATCAAGATTTATGTATAGCCTCCAGTACCCTTTTGATATTAATGGACCCATGCGCTTACTTGTCCATTCCCATCCACTTTATAAAGGCTGTCTTGTCGCTGCTGTTGTATCCAGATCGCTTAGTTCAGCTTCTCTAACCATCTTTTTTCTCTAATCTCATAACATCATAGCAGAGGCAGTCTCCGTTATCCGACTCAATGATGTTATATTCTACGCTCAAAAAAGGCAATGAAAGAATCGTTCGACAGGTTTCGACAGTAACGAACGGAATGGACCATATGATATTGTTTATCGTTGTAAACATGAATTTGGCTATTTGTAATTAATAAAAAACAGTCCGACCAGACATATGACCACTCCGACAATCTTATTCCATGTCAAAGACTCATGGTAAAGGAAATAGCCAACGAGCAAAAGTGCTGCAGCAAGAAATGCACTCTGAACAATGAATCCCGTGCTCACCTGCCAACCTGACTTATATGCGTAAATCCAACCTGCCTCCAGACCGACAATCACAATACCAAGGACAAACGAGGCCCAATTCAGCTTTCCATATTCTTTGATAAGATTCCCGGTAGACCCAAGTATGAAATATAAAACAATACTTGCCAGTGCTCCGACCAAATAGGTAACCGACAGTGAAGCGAACGGATTTATATCATTTGGTACAGATTTGGTGCAAATCTGATACACTGTATTTGACAACACGACCAGAACAATTGGCCAAATATAAAAGAACACGATCATTCCTCCTCAAATTGTATTTGGCCTGACTTTCCGGTAGGTGCCCACCCGTATAATCAAGAGCAATCGCTCCCATTATCATACTGTTTTCTCCGCAACGTTTAAAGTGATAAACTCTGATCTACTACTTTCAGTAGATCTACCTCACTCTGACTTGAGCAGTTCACTTTTTCACCTGATGTCAAACTTTTTTGCAAGACTGCTCCTTTCCTTACTAACACTGCTTATCATTTCTTTCTCTTCCGGACAAGGAAGGCTATGCGGGCATGATCGCCAACGCAGCCAGCATGATAGTACATAAGCCTGTCTCCCTCATCGTTATAAAGAATCC
>CACZNZ010000088.1 GCA_902782625.1 uncultured Lachnospiraceae bacterium
GTCTGCAGAATGACAGACCTGCGTCTTGAGACTGATTTCCTGCATCCTGAAGATGAATTAGGATTCTGCCTGGAAATTGAAAGCCGGGAAAAGCTTGAAAATATTTTCCTCAGAATGACAGTGAGCAACGGACCGGGTAATATTGTGGGAATGGCAGGCTCCGGAGCCTTTACGATACAGAAAGGTACAAATCAATACCGGTTTACATTTCCTGTGACACCTCTTGAAGCAGGGGGATATCTCTGTGATCTCACCTTGTGTTCTTTTGACGGTAAAGTTCAGACCCGCCATGATTATTTGAGGAAGGTGATGGGATTTCAGATTGAAAGCACTCAGCTGTATTATGGGGAAAAATGGACACTGCGCAAATGGGGGAGTACCCGGCTATCTGCCATCCGGGTAGAGGATATGACAAAATAAGAATTCCAGACGAAATACAGACAGGAGAGATGACCAAAAAAGAATTCAATAACAGGATTCAATGATTAAAATTCAATTTTGAAAGAAAGACTTTTGTCGGTGATGGAACGAACAATGGATACAAAGACAAACTATCATGTTCATATAGAGGGCGGAGTGAATCCTCTCACTTTAAACCTTCGGGAATTGTGGCGCTACAGGGATTTGATCGTGCTGTTTACAAAACGGACATTGGCCCTGGTGTATAAACAAACTGTGCTGGGACCTCTGTGGCTTGTCCTGCATCCTCTCCTGACCAGTGTCGTTTATGCCGCTGTTTTCAAAGGAATTGCAGGACTCAGTACAGAGGGAGTGCCCGCTCTGTTATTTTATCTGGCCAGTCACGCGCTCTGGAATCTGTTTGCTGTAAGCTTAAAGCGGAATTCCACTACATTCGTCACGAACGCAAATATATTTGGAAAAGTATATTTTCCGCGTCTGGCCGTTTCTGTGTCAGCCATGTTTACATCCCTCTTTGAATTCATGGTTGAGTTCGCAATGATCATTGTTATTTTGGCCTATTATATTGCGGAAAATCAAGTGTCACCGCGCTGGGAACTGATCTGGCTCTTACCTGTTATTCTGCTGCAGACCAGTCTGATGGGACTCGGCCTGGGAGTATTGATCTCCAGTCTGACTACAAAATACAGGGACTTGACATTTGTTGTGGAATTCGGGATATCACTGTGGATGTACGCAACACCTGTGGTCTATCCGTTTACGCAGCTTCAGGGACACGGCTTCATTCGAACGATTCTTGTTCTGAATCCCATGACAGCACCCTTAGAGCTGTTCCGTCTTGTACTTTTTGGACACGGTACCTGGGATGCAGCTTCTCTGATTGCAGCAATCGTGTTTACGATAGCAGCCCTGATCGGAGGAACTCTGATTTTCAACAGGGTGGAACGCAGCTTTATTGATACAGTCTGACTTTGGTCAAGGTTTTAAAGGAGATCCATTCAAGGGTTTGGAGGGAATAATGACGCAGCTAGTTACTCATGGAGAAAATGGTCAAAGCTTTATCGGATATTGTTGATTAGACTCAGTGTATAATACAAGATTTTCACTGGTCAAAAACAAGCTCCTGTTTTTGACGATCCGGGAGATAACATATGAATGAGAATAGATTCATAGAAATAGGATCTTTGCTTTCATGTTTTATAACAGTCATTGTATTTGCCGTCTTTTATTGTACAGAGCTTTACAGGAATACGGGGCTGATCAAGGGGCTGATGATGGCTGGTCTGCTGGGATGTATAGCTGTCGCGGTCATATCCTTCCTCAAAGGTAACAGAAGCGGCGCAGCAGGTGATATTAAACGGTTTATTACAGCTATTACTGTTATGGGCGTGATTATTCGGATCGGCTATATGCTTTATACACCCTATTCAGTACGGGGGCATGATATTGGTTTATATGAGGGCGGGCATGCCGACTATATACTATCATTGATGGGAGGCTCCCTTCCGGACTCCAATGTGTATCAGTTATACCACCCCCCGCTGTTTCATTTCCTTGCGGCGGCAGCTTCCAATCTTTTCCGTGCCTTTACAGGTGAACAGGATATAAATAAACTGCTTGAAGCAGGTAAGATAATTTCCTGCTGGGCATCGATCCTGACTTTATTTATGACAAGGGAATTAGGTCGGGAAGTAGGGCTTGGTAAGCCTGGAACGATAACGATGATGTGTGTAGCAGCATTTCTTCCGGAGCACTACCTGTTAGCCGGAAGACTGAATAATGATTCACTTTGCGTTTTCTTTATGACAGCAATCATTTTGCTCACACTGAGATGGTACAGAACCCGGTCTTTTATACGGCTTATAGCACTTGCCTTATGTTTTGGCCTTGGAATGATGACGAAGATATCTGTGGGAGTGTTCGCCCTGGTTACGGGGACGATCATGGTAATAGTTCTGATAAGAAGCATAAGGAATGGAAACGGACGGGAATGCTTCCTGAAATATCTGGTTTTTGCAGTGATCGCTTTTCCGCTTGGATTCTGGTATCCTATACGTAATCTGATACGATTTGCACAGCCATTAAACTATGTGAGTCAAATAGACATCGCGGACCCCTTATATTGTGGTGATCATTCACTCATATCGAGATTCTTACCACTGGCGGACAACTTTTTGTATGCGGATCCCAGTCGGGATTATAATGTATGGTCATACGTTTTGAGGACTTCTGTTTTTGGGGAATTCAGTTATGATATTCCATCATGGATACCTCAGGCGTTATTAATATGTGCAGGGATTCTTGCGATAACCGGGCTGATTGTTATGATCATTGTCAATTTGCAGAATCCATCATTTGAATATAGGGTCCTCACTGCGTTTTGGATCGTACTGATCGTATCTTTCCAGTGGTTTAATGTGAAATATCCATTCGGGTGCACGATGGATTTCAGGTATATAGTTCCAACAGCGTTGATTGGAAGCGTATTTCTCGGGAGATGGGCAGATGTCAGGAAAACGGGAATAGTTGTGGAAATAGCCGGCTATATGCTTTGGATATTGCTTGGTCTGTTCTGTATCACGTCATGTTTGATGTATACGATGATATGATGTGCAGAAAGATAGATGGTCCAGCCAGGATGGAGGGCTGGTTCAGTAGAATTGATGGATCAGA
>CACZNZ010000089.1 GCA_902782625.1 uncultured Lachnospiraceae bacterium
GTCAAGATCTACGCCGTCATACTTGATAACATCGCCTGAGATGCCAGATGCAAGAGCATCTACATTGTCTGTTTTTGACGGTGTGCTCGGAGTTGATTTGCCCGGTGTACTCGGTGTCTCCTTACTCGGAACCGGTGTCGGTGTGACATTTTCTGTTTTCGGACTCTGTGCAGCGAACGCTGTTGTTGTCATAGAGGCAACTAAGAGAGCGCTTGCAACAAGCCCGACAACAAGTCTTTTCAATTTCATTGGCTTTTACCTCCTTCCCTCAAGAATTTCATGTGGTATATATTAAACTCGGTCCGGATTTCCCATGACCAAGAATAATAACCATATCGTTAATCCTGTCAGGAAACCTTGTCATAAAACACATCAAGTATCAATTGATACAGGCCCTCATCATCTGCATAAAATTCTTCGAGCTGTTCCCCCATAACTACTTCACCGGGCACTTCCAACATTCCCTCTGAGGAATCATATGTAATATCGTCGATTTCATCAGCAAGTCTGTTGTAATCTATATTGGAAAAGATATATTCTTCAGACGCACCGTAAATAGAAACTGCGGATGAAGTTCGTTTGATTCTTTTAAGCAGGACCGGAACCATTTTATTAAGGTACTGCTCCTGACGCGCAAGTCGGTCAGACGCACTGTCGAACTGAGATGTATCGCGGCTCCTGACATAAACATACGCTTCATCGCCATTTAATACCTTTGTTTCACCGGCAGTAAGCCTAACATTTCTTCCCGGAACATTAAGGTCCTGCATTACTGTCAGCTCAACACCTCCGAGCGCATCATTGAGAAGACCGATTCCCCCCATATTAAGAGAAACATAGCCATGAATCGGAATCCCGTAGAAAAGATTCGAAACACAATCTACTGTCCTTTGACAGCTGAGTCTTTCGCCATCGCCATATCCATGCTGAAGGCAGATCTGAAGTTCTGCTTCACCGGTAAATTCCCCTTCACGGTTGTACATCTTAACTGTCGTCATCAGATTACGATGAATCGAGATGAGGGAAAGTCTGGCATGATCCTTGTCGACCACTATCAGGAACAGTGCATCAGCCTGTCCGCCACTGATACCGTCCTCAGCCTTGTGGACAGGTTCATCTTTGTCAATACCCATGAAGAGATAAGTTCTTATCGTATTGTTATAGCGATATTTCTGATTGTTATAAGTAACAATACCCTCAGACCACTTATCAGCATTGTCGTAATCAGGAGCTTCGATAGGAGAACTCGTTGCTGCGCTGTGGTTTTCTTTATAATTCTTAATTATTATAACACCAACTGCGAGACATGCCAAAACAATTAGAATTATTGATACAATAACAATCTGCATAGGACTGGCTTTCTTACGGCGTTGCCCCATATTGTTTACTCCTTATTCTTTTTTTTCCGTCTTCTACCTTTTTCGTCAGCTTCGTTGGAGTAATACTTGCCGTAATACTTTTTATAGTAATGACCGTAGTATCCGGAACCACTCATCTTGACCTTATTCAGTACAGCCCCCAGGATCCTTACACCTGAAGCCTCAAGCTGCTTCTTTTGCTCAACGATCATCCGTGCTCCTACACCACCTTGCTCAACGACCAGGATTGCACCGTCACATACGCGGGCAACTATAGCAGCGTCAATTGCAGCACCAAGGGGCGCACAGTCAATTAAGATGTAGTCAAAGTAGTCTTTTCCTATTTCAATGAATTTTTGAAATTCAACTCTTTCGAGCATTTCTGTAGGGTTGGATACAGATGGACCGGCAAATACCATGAATATGCCATCAATATTGGTCTGATAGAGAATATCGGAAGCTGTGTTCTGTCCCGAGAGATAGTGGGACAAGCCATAGATTTCCTGATTCTCCGGCCTGTAGGCATGATATCGGTGAATCATGACCGATTTTCTCATATCGGAATCGACGATAAGAACTTTCTTTCCACTGTCGGTTAAAGCCTTGGCAAGATTAAAGACAACTGTACTCTTGCCTTCATCAGGCATGCAGCTTGTGAACATGATGACCCGTACATCTGTGCCACAGAAAGCAATATTAGTTCTGAACGTACGCAGAGATTCCTTCATCTCATATCCCGGCTCTTTTCCGGGATCAATATTAATTAATTCCATATAATTCTCCTCCGCGCATTATTATCGTTCCATAGGCAGTGTAGCCAGTGTGTTGAGACCAGTCCTCTTTTCCAGATCTTCCGGAGTCATAATCTTATCATTCAGAAGATAGAGGAGAATAGATATACCAACAGAAATTATAAAGCCGGCAAATGCAC
>CACZNZ010000090.1 GCA_902782625.1 uncultured Lachnospiraceae bacterium
CTCAGATTACTGTGGATGTTCAAGGCGCTTCTACTGTTGGTGCAGATGAACTGAAGATTATACAAAAGAAAACTGAAGAAGTAACGTCCACGGGAAATATGAATGACTTTCTTAAGACAGAGTCGAAAAAAGGGATTTATACAGTCTGCTCAAATATTGTATGGCAAAAAGGCAGTGAGTATGACGATGATAATAAATATACTTTACAAGAAGACGGGGAGATTCATTTTAAAGAACCCGGAACTTATCAGATTCATGCCAGAGAAAAATATTCTCATGGAAATAACCAATATGCGGATGATTCTTGTGATGTAATTGCGGGAAAAATAGAACTGTCAGAAGGGTGTAACTTCCTCGATAATGAAGGAGAGGTCATAGAAGACAATATCTTCGCTGGAGGAGATGGTGTTCGAATCCGTTCCAACAGTGGTGAATTTGTCGGGTTTATGGCAACTTACCCAGATGGTAAGCAGGAGATGCTTCTGAGTAAGAAGGAATCAGAAGGGAACACCGCTTTCTTCATCATGCCTGAGATAGGTAAGAATCAGACACTGAAAATCACGGAGTTGACTTCTGCAGTAATTGATAAAGAGATCTATGGAGAGGAGGAAGATGACCAGTGGGATTGCCTGATCCCTGATAAAGATATGCAGGAGATGTATATCGGTAATAAAACCCATCAGAATCCGGAATTCAATCTGAAAGATTGGGTTAAAAATAATGGATATAATGATGAAATATGGGATTCTTATTCCAACGACATGAAATTCTCCATAGAAAAAGTCACAGAGGAAAACCCTGAGGTTGATGATACCTCCTCTGACCAGATTCAAGCTTCTGATACAGATTATAATGAAGTGGAACTTGAGCCAAATAATGAAAATCAATCCCTGATTGAAGATGACGAAGAAGAGATTGTTGAGAATGTGGATGGAGCCTCCATTTCAGAGGAAAGTAAGCTGAATATCAGTAAGCCCGGCAAATATATTGTAACCGCAATTATTACAAAATCACAAGGGTCTGAGAATGTAAAACTGGATAAGAAAAGTGTTTCTTTTACAGTAGATGAGCTGGTAATAGACGAAAAAACTGAGGAAGAGGTTGTAAAAGAGACTATAGAGGGGAAACCGGACAAGGTTTCTCTGAAGCTGGATGATAACAGAGATGTTGTTGTTCAATGGCAAGGATCATCTGAATGTGATGGATATTACGTTGAATACTCTGATAACGAGTCGTTCATTAATGAAAAAAATCAAGAGGAAGAACCTCAGCATCTCAAAATAGATGATGGGTTGAAAGCAGTTATTACCAAGGATAAACTCGATGAAGATAAACAATGGTATGTGAGAGTGTTTGCTTACAAAGTCAAAGATGGTGTAGAGATTTTCGGAGCACCTACTTCTGTTGTACCAATTGATTTTGAGCGAATGGATGTAGAGAAAGCAATCCTTGATATTCCAAGCCCGATAACATCTCTGACGGATTCCAGGGAAGCTGTTGAGAAAGTTCTTGAATCTTTTGATAAGTTGACAGATGATCAAAAGAAGCAGGTTGCAAAAGAAGCAGTGACAAAGGCTGCAGATATTAAAGCAGTATTTGCAGCAGTTGATGCTATCGAAGCCATCAAAGGAGATGTTGCGGCAGATCTTAAAGTAATTGCAGCAAGTAAGACATATGAAGCATTGAGCGAGTCTCAGCTTGCCATGCTTTCTGAAGAAGACCGTGCTGTTTTGGAAGAGGCATTATCTAAGCATGAAAGCAGGGTTGCTGAAAAGATTGCTGCCAAAGCAAAAGAAATGATCGAAAAGCTTCCGGATGAGGCTGGTATCAAAGATAAAGCACAGGTTGCAGCAGCTAGAGCAGCCTTTAATGTCTATGAAAAGATGTCATCCAGAATGAAGAAAGCTGTAAAAGATTTTGCGGCTGATGTTCTGAAAAAGAAACTGGAGGCAGCAGAAGCAAAGATCAAAGCAATTGAAGACGCATTGAATAAGAAACCTGCACAGGAGCCGGTTAAGACTGTCAAAGTGTCCAGGATCAAACTGACAGGAATTTCCAAGAAGATTGCTGCAGGAAAGAAGATAAAGTTAAAAGCAATCGTTCTTCCTGCCAATGCATCCAATAAGAAACTTAAATGGACATCCAGTAATAAGAAGATCGCAACGGTAACACAGACTGGCTTAGTGAAAGTAAAGAAAAAGACTGGTGGCAGGTCAGTTAAAATCATTGCTGCTTCCACTGACGGTTCTAAAGTCAAAGCTGTATGGAAAATTAAATCAATGAAAGGGCGTGTCAAGAGCATCCGAATCAAGGGGGCAAAGAAGACGCTCAAAACCGGTAAGACCTTGAAACTTAAAGCGGAAGTGAAAGCGACCAAAGGGGCAAATAAAAAGATCAAATGGATTTCTTCCAATAAGAAATATGCTACGGTAACGTCTTCAGGCATGGTGAGAGCGACAAAAGCCGGCAAAGGCAAGACGGTCAGGATAACTGCCATGGCTACTGATGGAACTAACAAGAAGAAAGTATGTAAGATTAAGATCAAATAACGTACATTCTATTACAAAGAGAAGGAGATATTTACAATGAAAAAAGAATTAAAAGGGGCAGCCATAGTAATCTCCCTGCTTTTTGCCTTGGGATTTATGTTTCTTTTTTCTCCTGACATCTATGCAGAGGATAACCTGCTTAAAATTGGGTCTACCGGCATGAAAGAGACATATGAGTATAATCCATTTGCCAATCGATTCATGATGAGCGATTCAGAGAATAATCCGATAGCCAATAAAGATGTAACAATTACGTTGTTTGCTGCTGATGGAGTGACTGTGGTCAAACCGGCACAATCAGTAAAAACTACAGTTTCCGGATACTATAAATATTATTTTTATACTACAAATAATAAGGTTGAGCCTGGTAAGTATAAAATAAAATATGAAATCGAAGGATTTGAGACTTTGGAAAAAGAAATCAATATAGTTCCCGGAAAATACAATACTTTTTCTTTTGATGGATCTCCAACAACGATCACTCAGGATGATATTGATGAAGAGAAAGAGATTGCATTTACTCTTACGGCAGAAAGAGAACCGGAAGTTACGGAAGGTCAGATTGCAATTTATCTGGATAATGATGAAACCCCTTTAAAGACACAGACTGTAAGTGAAACTTCAAGTGAAAAGATTACGGTTAGTATAAACTCAAATGAGTTCTCTTTTGACAATCCAACTCATAAGCTGAAAGCGATCTATTCAACAACAGCTGGAAGTGATGGAAAAACAAATTATGAGGAATGTAGTACCGAGTTTACCTTTCACATTAAAAATGGGGAAATCTCATCTACATCTTTTCCGGATTCGTACCAGTATAATGCACAGGGAAGTGTATTTCGACTGTATGAGTTAAGCGAAGAAGATTCTTCTGAAACTATGATTACCAATAAACCATTAACAATTACCATAGAAGATCTAGATGAGGAGAAAGAGCCAACAGTTATTAGTAAGACGATTCAGAAGAATGGTAATCTGATATTTCTTAAAAATACTGTATTTCCAGGCAGATACAGATTCACATTTAAGATTAAGGGGTATACTCCATATACTCAGGAAATTAAAGTAACAAAAGGAAAATTTAAAAGCTTTGTTCTTTCTATGAAAAAGAATGAATATGTCTGCAACAGTCTTATTGACGTGAAATTAAATGCAGAAAGATCAAAAAGAATTAATGCAGGCTTCATAACATTCACGATAGACAAAGAAGACTTTGAAAGTATTAATCTTAATGAAGAAGATCATATGGAAGGATTTGAACTCTCCATCGATTCAAAGGATTTAGAATTAGAACCTGGGAAACATACCATTGTGGCACATTACGAGGACTTGGACGAGAACTATGAAACGGTTGATTCAAAAGTCACCTTCACCATTGCCCATTCCTGGGATGAAGGAAAGGTTACCAAAGAGGCAACCTGTACCGAGGATGGAGAAAAGGTCTACAAATGTATTGGTGGTTGTGGAGAGACTAAGATAGAAGTATTGAAAGCGGGGCATAAGCCGGTGAAGGATCCGGCTGTTGCTGCCACCTACACTGCTACCGGTCTTACCGAAGGAAGTCATTGTTCCGTATGTAAGCAAGTACTGAAAGCACAGCAGGTGATTCCGATGCTGACAAAGCCTGCGACTCCAGCTAAGAAGCCTGCGAAAGTGGTTGAGAAACCCAGACTGTTCGCACAGGTGAAAAAGTCAACAAAGACATCCAACAAGATTACATGGAAGAAGGTCAAAGGTGCCAACCAGTATGTTGTCTATGGTAACAAATGCGGTGATTCCTATGGCTATAAGAAGATTGCTACGGTTAAGAAGACTACCTTTAATCACAAGAAGCTTCTGACAGGCAGGTGCTATAAGTACCGTGTAGTTGCTTACAAAGTCAAAGGAAAGAAGAAAACCAAGCTTTCCACATCCAGAACCATCCACGGATGTACTCTAGGCGGTGCAGTAGGTAATTGTAAGAGTATCAGGATCAATAAGACCAAAGTTTCTCTGAAAGTCAAAAAGACATTTGCGATCAAAGCCACGGAGATTATCTCCAAGAAGAAGATAGCATTCCACCATCGTCCGTTTGCCTATGAAACCAGCAACAAAAAAGTTGCCACGGTTTCTGCAACCGGCAAGATCAAAGCAGTCGGTAAAGGGAAGTGCAAGATCTATGTCTATGCACAGAACGGAAAATATAAGACTGTCTATGTGACGGTGAAATAGCTGGGTTAGCTTAAACAAAACATGGTGCTGCCACAGCGATCATATTGCTGTGGCAGTTTTATTTTTGTGCATGATTCCTAAGAACATAATAGAAAAATACTTTTGGATATGTTGCTATATTCCTGCTAATTGTGTAAAATATAAGTAGCTTATTGTTTGTTGTCCGGCTGTGCCGGACGTTGCAAAACATTTTTTAAGGAGGTATTGTGATGGCAAAGATTAAAAGATTATTCAACGATCCCTATGATATCGTGGAAGAGATGATCGAGGGTTACGTCGGAGCTCACAAAGAATATGTGAAAATGTGTGATCTCGATGAAGCACAGGGCAGAGTTGTCATTGCTAATGATGCGGGAACCAGAGATAAGGTTGGTGTAATCATTGGTGGCGGTTCCGGACATGAGCCACTCTTTATTGGTTATGTCGGGGAAGACTTTGCAGATGGCGTTGTAATCGGCAATATCAATACATCTCCAGCACCGGATCCATGTTATGCAGCTGCGAAAGCATGTGACAATGGCAAAGGCTGTATCTATCTGTATGGTAATTATGCAGGTGATGTCATGAATTTCGATATGGGTGCAGAGCAGGCAGATGAGGAAGATGATATTCGTGTTGAGACCGTACTGGTTACCGACGATGTGGTTTCTTCTGAGAATATTGCAGACCGCCGTGGTATTGCCGGTGATTTCTTCGTATTCAAGGTTGCAGGTGCAAAGGCAGCTACCGGTGCTGATCTTGACGATGTTGTTGCAGCAGCGAATAAAGCGAATGATAACACTCGTTCCATGGGTGTTGCTATGAGTTCTGCTACACTTCCGGCTAAGGGAGATGTCATTTTTGAACTTCCGGATGGTGACATGGAAATTGGTATGGGTATCCATGGTGAGCCTGGTGTCAGACGTGGCAAGATCGAGGAAGCTGACAAGGTAATCGATGAGATCATGGATCCGATTCTGAAAGATCTTCCTTTCGTGGAGGGCGATGAAGTTTATGTTCTGATCAACAGCCTTGGCGCTACTCCGCTTATGGATCTTCATGTATGTTACAGAAGAGTTGCTCAGATTCTTGATGAGAAGGGAATCAAAGTTTATAAAGCACTCGTTGGACCGTTTGCTTGTTCCATGGATATGGCAGGTATGTCTGTAACACTGATGAAACTGGATGATGAACTGAAAGAACTGATGGATGCTCCTTGTGACACACCATACTTCACACAGAAATAGACATAAGAGGATTAGGAATCATGAGTGAATACTATTTGAGCAAAGAATATTTCGTAGATGTCATTCGGGATCTGATCGCTCTGGTAAAAGAGAGAAATGCCTATTATACAGAGCTTGATTCCGCAATCGGTGACGGTGACCATGGAATCAATCTGGAGATTGGTTTCCGTGAAGTAAACAAACATCTGGATGAATGGAAAGACCTGAACGTAAAGGATCTCTACAACCATGTAGGAAAGGCTCTTTTAGACAAAGTCGGCGGATCATCAGGTCCTCTCTATGGCAGTTTCTTCATGAAGTTTGGTCTTCCGATCAAGACAAAAGGACCGGAAGAAGGTGCAACCTTTGAGGAGTTTGTTCAGATGATGGACAAAGGTGTTGCCATTATCCAGAAACGTGGTAAAGCTGTCCAGGGGGAAAAGACCATGCTCGACACCTTTATTCCTGCATTAGAAACCATGAAGAAGGAATCTGAAGCAGGAACTCCGGGTAAAGAAGCGATGGAG
>CACZNZ010000091.1 GCA_902782625.1 uncultured Lachnospiraceae bacterium
ACCGGATACGACCTTGCGTATATTTGTCAAAGTATGTACTCTGTCGCCGGGATTTATCCTTTCAGGTGAGTAACCGATCTTCCAGTCTACTCCGCATTTAAGACCTGATTCCTTTTCGATGATCGGTACGCAGACATCCTCTGTGACTCCGGGATAGACCGTTGATTCAAATACAACAATGGTTCCCGGCCTGATATTCTGGCCTACTGTTCTGGAAGCGCCTTCAACCGGCCTCAGATCAGGGCTTGTGTCATCGTTTACGGGCGTGGGGACAGCTACAACTATGAAACTTGCTTCACCGAGTTTCTTGGGATCGGAAGTAAAATCCACAGTTGTGTTCTTTATGGCCTCTCCCACTTCGTTCGTGGAATCGATACCGCCCTTGTATTCCTCTACCCTCTGTTTGTTGATATCAAATCCTATAACGTTGATATGCTTTGCAAACTCAACTGCGATGGGCATGCCCACGTATCCCAGTCCTACCAGAGCCAGTTTACTCTTTCCTGCTATCAGATCGTTATAAATATTGCTGAATTCCATACTTGACTCCTGTTTATGCTATATATCCTTTAAGTGCATCTGTCACTTCTTTTATATCATTTTCTGTGAGATACGGATGCATGGGAAGGCTGAGGACCGTATCGCAAAGCACCTCAGTAACTCCGCAGTCCGCTTCCGCACTGTCCGTTCCTTCAAAGGCTCCCTGGAGGTGCATGGGCTTCGGATAATATACCATTGTGGGTATATCCTTTGCCTTTAAAGCTGCCTGAAGATCCGCTCTGTTAACGCCTTCCGGAAGCTGAACCGTGTACTGAGCCCAGCTTGATACGAAACCTTCCGGTATCAGAGGAAGCGTCAGACAAGTGTCCTTAAGAGCTTCGTCATACATTTCAGCAGCCTTGTTAACGTCATCAAGCTCATACTTCTCGAAAGCTTCCAGTTTGGGAAGCAGTACTGCCGCCTGGACCGTATCCAGCCTGCTGTTCATTCCTATGCGCACATTGTTGTACTTATCTTCGGCGGATTTTCCGTGTACGCAGATACTCCTAAGATATTCTGCCCATTCATCGTTATCCGTGAATATGGCTCCACCGTCTCCATAGCAGCCAAGCGGCTTTGCCGGGAAGAATGAAGTTGTGGAGATATCTCCAAAGCTGCAAGCGACTTTTCCGTCTATGCTGCCGCCGAAGCCCTGTGCTCCGTCCTCAAGCAGAAGCAGTCCGTATTTCTCGCATACAGGTCTGATCTTGTTGTAGTCTGCGGGAAGTCCGAAGAGGTCTACAGCGACGACCGCCTTCGGTATGTACTTGCCTTCTTCTTTTACCTTCTTGATGGCCTCTTCAAGCTTTTCAGCGTCCAGATTGAAAGTCCTCTTATCCACGTCCACGTAGATGGGAGTTGCGCCTTCGAACGCAGGACACTCACCGGATGAGAAGAACGTGAAATCAGGTACGAATACCGCATCTCCTTCGTCCACCCCCCAGGTCATCATGGCCAAGGTTATGGCATCCGTTCCGTTTCCGCAAGTGATGCAGTGCTTCACGCCTACGTAATCCGCAAGTTTTTTTTCAAGTTCCTTCACCTGAGGACCTGAAATGAACTTTGCAGATGCCAGCACTTCTGCGATACCTGCATCTATTTCATTTTTTAATACTTCGTATTGTTTCTTAAGATCTCTGAACTGCATATTATATTCCCTTTAATCCATCTTTAGTTTCCAAATATTCTCTACTGCATTTCCCGCATTTAAGATTTTCTTTCAAAATTTCACCGCATTCACAAACCCAGCCGATCTGTCTCGCAGGCACACCTGCCATCAGTGCATGGTCCGGAACGTTTTTCGTTACCACAGCGCCTGCAGCGATCATGGCCCATCTTCCGATTTTATGCCCACACACGACAGTAGCATTAGCTCCTACAGTAGCACCTTCTTTAAGAATCGTCTTCTTGTAACCTGCACTTCCCTTGGGATACTTGGCTCTGGGAGTAAGGTCATTGGTAAACACCATTGAAGGACCGCAAAATACATAGTCCTCAAGTTCAACTCCCTCGTACACAGATACGTTGTTCTGAAGTTTGCAGCCGTTTCCTATCTTAACGTTGTTCCCAACGTTCACGTTCTGTCCTAAGGAACAGTTTTCCCCTATCTCTGCGCCTTTCAATATATGTGAAAAATGCCAAATTTTGGTTCCTTTACCTATCTTGACATTATCATCTACATAGCTTGATTCATGTACGAAATATTCCGCCATATCAGAACTCTCCTTTCATATCCGTGCTTCCGAAATCCTTAAGAGGCAGTTTCACGGGTAATCCGGTCTTCTGGCTCTTGTAGATGGCCAATACTATCTCTAGAGCGTTCTTACCTGCAACTGCGTCGACGTAAGGCGTTCTGTCATTCTCGATCGCATCCATAAAGTCCGTAAAAAGACTCGTATGGCCGTTTCCGTATACGTTTGAAGTCTGCTCCTGAAGGCCTTTCTTAGCAGTGTCATCTTCGGTCTCGTCAGCGAAGTCCCATACATCGATATTGTTGGTGGAGGTACCTCCGATCTTGACGGTTCCCTTCTCTCCG